>PCCP01000083.1 GCA_002731775.1 Gammaproteobacteria bacterium | reverse complement strand
TAGCCATATTCGCCTCCAATCCTTGTCTTTTACCTTGTTACTTCTAGTCCTTATTGCAAGCTTAATCAAGGGAAATATAGCGAAATTGTTCCGATCGTAATAAAGCCGACGCCGGCTATATAGTGCAGGGTTTTTTCATTTATATACTCGGACAGCAAGTCACCGGCGAGTACGCCGATAGCCGAAGCTACAATCAGAGCGACCGACGCAGCGAGGAAACCATGGTTTTTCTCACCTCTTTGTCAGCGGCAAATAGCATCGTCGCCAGTTGAGTCTTGTCTAACAAAAGCTGATCGACTCGTGCTTGAGTGAGTTGTGAGCTAGGAGATCGTTTTCAAGGCCCTTAAAGTGGAACGATTGCTTAGCGCAGGCTGGCTAGGGGACATCGAGTTTCACAGTGCCAGGCTCTCTGGACGCAGTTTAGATAATATGGCCAATCCATCTGCCGGCAAGCATGACCCCGGACCAGGTGAGCAGTGAAAGGCCGCCAATTACCTTCAGTTGTGTGGGGGTAGCGACGGTCGTATCCCACTGCTGTATCTGTGCGTACACCCGAAAGTGGAAATAAGCCATATTGACACCGGCAAGTAGCAATAGGAATATTTTCCACTGAAACGCAGGATTGACGACATGGGAGGCTGCGCGGGTGATGAACATGCCCACGCCGGTGATGGTAGCGACTGTGAAAGCTCCCCAGGACCAGGGTAGCAGTTCCTTGGACAAGGTGGTGATGGCATAGTTGGTGGCAGCCAGCCCGAGCAAGCGCAGGTCCACCATCAGGATAGAGCCGACGACGAAGGCTGCCGCAATGACGTGAATGGATTCAAGAAATGGGAACCAAGCGGTGCCACCAATCTCCCAGGAGATCGGCCAGTTTTCGATATCGATCCAGAACGGTGCGTTGAGTAATTCCATCATGATTATTTTCTACGCCGGAAAGTAAATGTACTCCATGTAGGCTATCCATCTTCCTGCCATGGCCACCATAATCCAGAGCCCCAGGGACACGACGGCAATGCCGCGGGCTGCCCACAGGCGTTTCGAATTTAGTTCCCAATAGCCATGCTCGCGTCTGCTCATCAAATAGAAGAACAGGGTTAGAAAAATTGCTGGAATCAGGAAGCTTAACTTCCAGCCAAATATCGGGTTGTTGAAATAGCGATGGGGTCTGGCGAACAGGAAGAAGCTGCCGGAGACGAAATTGGAAGCCAGCGCCCACCACAGCCAGGGCATTAAGCGCCTTGTCATTTCCGAGATCTTTTGGCTGGGGACGGCGAGGCTGAGGATGCGCAGATCCAGTATCACGACAGAGCCCATGACGACGGCGATACCGAGTATGTGTACGGTCTGAATGATGGGTGGAAAGCCGGGGATGTTGCGCAGTGCCCACAGTGCGCCGTCTTGCAGAAAACTTCCTGCAATTAATCCACCTATACTGGTAAAAAAGTCTGGCAAAATTCAGCTTGTTTTTCTTATTGTTATCAGTCTATCGGCTAGCAGTGCTTATCTGTAACCGCCCCCTCTGACGCCGAGGTCACCATCGCCGCATATTTTGCCAACACGCCGCGGGTATAGCGGGGTGCCGGTTTCTCCCACTGCGCCAGGCGAGTGGCAATTTCTTCGTCGCTGAGCTCCAGCTTTAGCTCGTTGGTCTCGGCGTCGATGGAAATCCGGTCTCCGTTCTCTACAATTGCGATCGGGCCACCCTCGATCGCTTCCGGGGTTACATGTCCTACGACGAAACCGTGTGACCCTCCGGAAAATCTGCCATCCGTAATCAGTGCCACGTCATTTCCCAGGCCGGCTCCCATGATCGCTGCAGTAGGGCTGAGCATTTCACGCATTCCCGGTGCGCCCCTCGGTCCTTCGTAGCGGATGACCAAAACATCGCCCTTGACCACGGTACCGTCCAGCACGCCCCGCAGGCATTCTTCCTCTGACTCGAACACCCGGGCGTTACCGGAAAAGCTCAGGCCTTCCTTTCCGGTGATCTTTGCCACGGCGCCACCTGGCGATAAATTACCTTTTAAAACAACGAGATGGCTATCTTTCTTAATGGGATTGTCTAATGGCCTGATGATGTCCTGACCGGCCGGGTAAGGCGCTACGTCTGCCAGATTTTCCGCTGTGGTCCTACCGGTGACAGTCATGCAACTGCCATCCAGCATACCGGCTTCCAACATCGTCTTCATCAGCGGCTGGATACCGCCGATCTTGATGAGTTCGGACATCAGGTATTTCCCGCTGGGTTTGAGGTCGGCCAGCATCGGAGTTTGCCTGCCAATCGTGGTGAAGTCCTCCAGTTCCAGCTTCACCTTCATGCTGTGGGCCATCGCCAGCAAGTGCAGCACTGCATTGGTGGAGCCACCGAGTGCAATCACTACCTTGATTGCATTGTCGAAGGCGGCGCGGGTCATGATGTCGGACGGTTTAATGTCATGCTCGATCAGGTGCATGATCGCTTCGCCGGCCTGCAGGCAATCGTCGACCTTTTCCTGGGAAATCGCATCCTGCGCAGAACTGTTAGGCAGGCTCATGCCCAGGGCCTCGATGGCGGAGGCCATGGTGTTGGCGGTGTACATGCCGCCACAGGAGCCGGGTCCAGGAATCGCGGTATCTTCTATCTGCTTGAGTTCGATATCGGACACTTTGCCAGCGGCGTGGCCGCCAACAGCCTCGAATACAGAAATCACGTTCGTGTGATTGGGTCCGGGCTGGATGGTGCCACCGTAGATGAAAATAGACGGTCGATCGAGCCTGGCCATACCCATGAGCAGGCCCGGCATGTTCTTGTCGCAACCGCCGATGGCAATAATGGCGTCGTGGCCCATGCAGCCGGAGACGGTTTCGATCTCATCGGCGATGACTTCGCGAGAAACCAGGGAATACTTCATTCCCTCGGTGCCCATGGAGATGCCGTCGGAGATCGTAATACAGCCATAGATGATGCCTTTGCCGCCAGCTGCATCGGTGGCCTTGTTCACATCTTCGGCCAGTTTGTTGATATGCATATTGCAAGGAGTGACCATACTCCAGGTGGACGCAATGCCGATTTGAGGCTTGTCGAAGTCGGCGTCTTCGAAGCCGACGGCACGTAACATAGCGCGGCTGGGGGCCTGGGTTACTCCATCGACTACGATCGAAGAATATTTTCGCAGGTTTTTGTTTGTCATGTGCATACTACCTTCAGCGCTATTCGAGACAGTGCGTGTCGATTGTGGAGTTCCGGCCCGAAATCGATCGCTAATATACACCACGGCGCAATTCACCGCACGACTCTTTGCTGACGACCGCGATCGCGCGATCGCGTGCCTTCAGCCGGGGTGTGGTAATAGGCAAGCCCTCGCAACCTGAATCAAGATCTTGGGGCTGGCCAACGGCGTGCATTAGCAAGCGGTAATTACACGTTAGCTGCATAGTTACGGTAATTACATGGTGAGGTCCGAAAACGGCCAGTATTGATGTAAAGTAAGGAGTATGATCACAGCCAGAGAGTAGAATCTTTCACTAATGGTTAATAGAGAAGGGCTACTGCTGTCACTCAACACCGACGAATATGAAGACGCCCGCCAGAGTCGAGATCCTCGCTTCGATGGGCGTTTTTTTGTCGGCGTGCTGACCACCGGCATCTACTGCCGGCCAATTTGTCCGGTGCGGATTCCCAAGAAAGAAAACATTCAGCTGTATCGTTCCGCTGCCGGCGCTGCCGAGGCTGGCTTCCGGCCCTGTCTGCGTTGTCGACCGGAGTCGTCACCGGGCACACCCGCCTGGATCGGTGCGCCTTACAAGGTTTCCCGGGCCCTGCAATTGATCGCGAAAGGTTTGCTGGACGAGGGCTCTGTGGACGCGCTTGCAGCACAACTTTCAATTGGGCCGAGGCAGCTGACTCGACTGTTCCAGCAACACGTGGGTGCGTCTCCGGTCGCGGTCGTGCAAACCCAGCGCCTGCATTTTGCGAAGAAACTCATCGACGAAACCCGATTACCCCTGTCCGAAGTGTGCTTCGCGGCAGGCTTCGGCAGTGTGCGTCGCTTCAACGCGGTGTTTCAAAACACCTATGGACGTTCGCCGCGGGAACTTCGTGCTCGCCGCAAAAGGGATCGTGTAGCCGCAGGCGGTACGATCGAGGTGCGGCTATCCTATCGCCCCCCGCTGGACTGGAACGCGATGCTGAGGTACCTGGAATATCGCAAAATCCCAGGGGTGGAAGCAATCGATTTCGCAACGAATGCTTACGCGCGTACGATTGTGGTCGATGGCCAGGCTGGCGACATTCGAGTGCAGTTCTCTGACGCGGACAGTTTTGCGGTCTTACAGATCAATTTTCCGGACACGCGCCACCTGTACCACATTGTCGAGCGGGTTCGGCTGCTGTTTGACCTGAAGGCAGACAGCGAGGAGATCGATCGATTTTTCCGGCAGGACAAACTGTTGAAGCAGGTCGTAAAGAATAATCCCGGCACCAGGGTAACTGGTTGCTGGGACGGCTTCGAAGTGACGGTCAGGGCGATACTGGGACAGCAGGTCACCGTCAAGGCAGCGACCACGCTCGCCGGCAGGGTTGCCAATCGACACGGCAAGAGCTACACCGGCGCAAATCCACAACTCACCCGCACGTTTCCCAGCGCCGGACACATGGCTGAGGCAGACCTGGATGGCATGGGTATTGTCGGCCAACGCATCGATGCAATTCACGCCGTGGCGACGAAGATAGTTCGAAATGAAATCGGCTTTGACGGTGTGTTAGAAACTGACGCCTTCGTGAAGTCTATCTGTGAGATCAAGGGGATCGGGGCGTGGACGGCGCACTATATTGCGCTGCGGGTTTTGAATGACCCGAACGCCTTTCCCCACTCGGATTTGATTCTGCGCCGCGCGGCCGCACCTTCAGGTGAGACTCTGACACCGAAAAGCTTGCTGGCGCGTGCAGAAGCGTGGAAACCCTGGCGGGCCTATGCGGTGATTCTTCTGTGGAAGCACTACCAACAGAGCGTGCGTGACAACAAGCGAACGGCTGCAGGAATTCAAAAAAGTACACCTGGGCCGGAGCAGGGGATTCGGAATTCACGATGAATATTAACCCGTATTTGGAGACTTCAGGAGTAGCCAATCATGACAACCTACTATGACTATCACACCACAGATATTGGCAAGCTGCTGCTTGCTGGTGACGGCAACTATCTGAGCTTGCTTGGCTTTCCCCAGGGCAAGATGCTGAAACGCCACGAAAAAGAATGGGTTAAGGATCCTGTGCCGTTTAAGGAAGTCAAGTATCAACTCGATGCCTACTTCGCCGGGGAGCTGCAGGATTTCGATTTGCCCCTGTTGCCGACGGGTACCCGTTTTCAAGAGCGTGTCTGGCAGGCCCTGGCTGAAATACCCTATGGAGAAACCTGGAGTTATGGGGAGCTGGCGAGACATATCGGCAAGCCCAAAGCGTCACGGGCGGTGGGTGCGGCCAATGGAATTAATCCGATACCGGTGATCATTCCCTGCCATCGGGTAATCGGCAGCTCGGGTAAGCTCACGGGCTTCGGCGGTGGGCTCGAGACGAAGCAGTACTTACTGAAGCTGGAATCTGAGGCGGTTGCCCCGGAATTCAATTTCGCCTGAACCCGTTTGACATCGCGTTCACGCCGGAACTTTCGCTACCCGCCTCGGTCTAGCTTCACAGGGTTTCTCTGTCTATATATAGTCAGGCAAGGCAGCGTTCACATTCCGGGTTCGACACTGGTGCTGCGATGACATTCGACGAGGACATCCCGATTGGGGAAGGGTTATCCGATTATCTTGATGACGCACTGAGTAGTCGCCGCGCTTCTGAGCAAGCTGCTGGTAATCGTTTTGACCTGGGTGTCGCTCTGACTGTCAGTATTTCTATACACCTGCTTTTGGCGTTTGTATTGTTGCAGCTGTCTGTAGGCTCTATCAAAACCCCTTCACAAGCGCCGCCATCGACGGTGCAGATTAGGCTGTTAGCACCTGCAGTGTTCGGGCCGATAAGGTTTGCAGATCCCGAGTTGGAAACTGGTGCCGTCCCGAGTGAAGGGTCGCTGCAAGAAGTTCAGCAACAAGAGCACGAACAGGCTCAGCTCGAAAAACCGGCACCGACTACACTGGTGGATATCCCTGCTATTGATGTCACCCCCGGACCATCGACACCAGCGGACCCCATTCAGCCGGGGGTGTTTGCACCGTCGATCGTGACCGTGATTGAATCGATCCAGGCACTGAAGGCGACCCAGGCGCAGCGTTACTGGAGTAGTGACTGCAATCGCCTGCAAGTAGAAGTAGGCCTTCGCGACTGTGAACCGAAGGATCGCAACAACTATGCACTTCTCAAACGTAATCGCACCTATGAGGCGCTAAATCCAGTGCGTCAGCTGACGCGCGCGCAGAGGTCTCTCAGCGTGGTCTCCCGACAGGCACTGGCATTGGCCGCCGAACTCGAAGCCGGCACTATTGAGCCTGGACTTGCTGAATATCTGGTCCAGGAAATCGAAGCTGGGATCACTCAGCTTGCCGACCCGGGTAACAGGGCAGTAAAAAACATGGGTCGAATGGATAGGAGCGCGGCGGCGGTGATGAAGCGAAGAATTCTGCAAGATCCCTGGGTCCAGAGTAGAACCAAGCAACTGCAACAGCGCAGAGTTCATACGAATTAATATTCAAACTGCAAATAGTTTCTTCCAGAATAGACGACGCTTCAGCATACTTCACATGGCAAAAATTAAAACTAGATCAATCTGATTCTATGGCGATATAATATGCCCACTTTCCAATCGGAAATTATACACGAGGTGATGCCAATGGATCTGCTCAGCCGAATGGGAGATCAGGCCTGATTTGAAAGCGCGATGCGCTAGTGCAACATCCCGTCACACCATCTCATCTGTTACGCCTGCTGACCTCTTTAGCCGCCAACGCTAAACATGTTCGTGTCGGAGAACGATCCCGACACCATATCGCAGGACAGCAAGACCAGGCACCCAAATCTCCAATGACAGCTCACGGCAAACACAGTTTGCTGTGCCGATTAGCTTTATCTCTTGGAATTTAAAAATGGCAACACAAAAACTTGAAAATAACTGGCAGCTTTTCAAGCAGGCTATCGCCGGCGATACCGAAATCGACTACACCCAGGGTTCGATCGGGCGAGTTACTCTGCTGCTCGCCATTCCCATGATTCTGGAAATGGCAATGGAGTCGGTGTTTGCCGTCGTCGATATTTTCTTCGTGGCAGGCCTCGGTACCGAGGCGGTGGCGACGGTGGGGTTCACGGAAGCGATGATCACCTTACTGTATGCAGTGGCGATTGGCTTGAGCATGGGAACCACCGCCATGATTGCGCGCCGTATAGGTGAAAAAAATACCGCTGCCGCTTCCCTGGCTGCAGGTCAGGCGATCTGGATTGGTGTGTTTGTGTCGGTCTTTGTCGGCCTGATCGGGATTTTCTATGCGCGCAATATTCTCATGCTCATGGGTGCCGACGAAATCGTACTGGAGACTGGCGAAACCTATACGCGAATAATGTTTGGTTCCTGCTTCACGATCGTGTTTCTGTTTCTGGTGAATGCGATATTTCGTGGCGCCGGCGATGCTGCCCTGGCTATGCGGGCGCTGACCCTGGCGAATTGCATCAACATCGTTCTCGATCCCTGTCTGATTTACGGCTACGGACCGTTTCCTGAATTGGGATTAACCGGCGCTGCGATCGCCACAAATATTGGTCGCGGGGTCGGCATGCTGTACGGGCTTTACTATCTCTGTAGCGGCAGGGGGCGAATTCACCTGCACCTGCAAAACCTGAAAATACAATTCCAGGTTGTGATCTCCCTGCTGCGCATTTCCGTTGGTGGCGTCTCCCAGTTTCTGGTAGCGACTGCGAGTTGGGTATTCCTGATGCAGATTGTTTCCGGATTTGGCAGTGAGGCGGTTGCCGGTTATACCATCGCCGTGCGGGTCGTGATGTTCAGCATCTTGCCGGCCTGGGGGTTGAGGAACGCGGCGGCGACCCTGGTGGGGCAGAACCTGGGTACCGGGTTAGCCGAGCACGCAGAAGCCACGGTTTGGAAAATCGTGAAATACAACTCGATCTATATGGGCTTAGCTTCCGTGCTGATGCTGCTGTTTATCCATCCGATTGCCGAATTCTTTACGCAGGAGCCGGTGGTGGTGGGCTATGCCGTGCAATGCCTGCGCATATTTGCCGCGGCCTTCGTCGCCTGGGGCGCTGGCATGGCCATCATCCAGGCCTTCAATGGCGCCGGTGATACCATGACCCCGACCTGGATCTACGTATTCTGTTTCTGGGTGATGCAGGTGCCGCTTGCGTATACCCTGTCGCTCGGTCTGGGTCTCGGCCCAGTGGGGGTCTTCTGGTCGGTGTTTGTAGCGGATATTCTCACTGGTATAGTAGGTTACCTTGTCTTTCGGCGCGGCAAATGGAAGCTACGCATGGTATAACAATTGGCAGGATAAACAGGTTTAAAAAACATGCGCAGTAGTCAGCAGCAAATAATTTCCCACGTAGTCACATGGTTGCAGAGTCAGAAACCGGTCTGGCTTTGTACGATTCTAAAAACCTGGGGATCGTCACCACGGCCCATCGGTGCGATGATGGCCTGCACCGTTGATGGTGAGCTGATTGGCTCTATTTCCGGGGGCTGCATAGAAGAAGATTTCCTCGAGCAGTTGCGGGACGGCTCCCTGAAGAGCAAATTCGATGACATTGCCAAACCTTTTATCGTTAAATATGGGGTGACAGCGGCAGAGCAGGCGCGGTTGAAACTGCCCTGTGGCGGGCAATTGCATGTATTGCTCGAATACATCGAGGCGTCTGACTCCAATATCAACATATTCCATCGACTGTCGAATGATCTCGAAAATCACAGCAAAGTAAGCCGGGTCGTTAATCTTGAAAGTGGTGAAATATCTGCCAGTGATTCATCCAGTGAAGACGCCGTGGTCATGTCGAATGAAATCATGACCCACAGCCTCAGTCCCATGTATCGATTGTTGTTACTTGGGGCAGGGGATGTGGCGAAGTTTGTCGCCGAGATGGCACTGGCGCTGGAATACGATGTCACCTTGTGTGATCCGCGACCCAGCTATCTGGATAACTGGAATGTCGACGGCGTAGAAAAAACCTCCCGTTTACCCGACGATGTAGTGCGGGAACGTTTCAGCAATCCTTACAGCGGCATTATCGCTCTCGCCCACGACCCAAGAGTGGATGATATGGCGTTGATGGAAGCTTTGAAAACCAATGCGTTTTATATCGGCGCGATGGGCTCTGCACGCACCTCGGCGGCGAGACGGGAACGACTTCCCGAGTTGGGGCTAAGTGAGTTAGAGATTAACCGGCTGCATGCGCCGATCGGATTTCAGATTGACAGCAAGACGCCGGCGGAGATTGCTATATCGGTGATGGCTGAAGTCACGGCAGTACGCCACGGCGCAGAGCAAAGGCAGTCAAGGTAAAATTATCGCACCGTGCTGCCAATCGGCGTCGACCGCCCGAGTTAAAATTACGCAGTTTATTTTTGCTTTGATTACTGTGCGATTGCGCGCTCTTCACCCTTCGCTGCCATCGACTCCAGGCGTCTGGCGCCGGCGAGTATACCGATAATGCCATAGTTGCCTTCGTGGCAGGCATACTCATATATCGATTCGCTCATCCTGGAAAGAGGGTACTCGCCGGACCACTGTGCGGTATAGACAGAAGGGTCGTCGACGGTAAAACCATAGATGATCTTGTTGCTGGACTCACGCCTGAAGGTCTCAATTACCGTTAGATTTTCGGTAGGGGCACCCCGATAATTCATCCAGTGATTGTAATTCCTGGTTTCAACGATGAGCGTATCACCGTCCCAACGGCCTATCGAATCTCCCATCCACTTCTGATGGGCCGTGGATGTCGGGCTGCGCTCATCGGTTATCCTGATAATACGAGCATCGTGAGCCATTTCCACGATGATGCTGACGTAGCCAGGCGACTGTACGATCTGCATGTGGCTGTTGTACATGACCGGTGACATAACCGGGCCGGAACTATTGCCGAATGCAAGCAGGCAGCGTTCGCCCAGGCCGCGACCTTCGGGTCCATCGTTGCGGTCAGGACCGTTGGTCAGGAGTTCACGCATGCGATCCCGAAAACCAGTGACCCGCTCCGGGATACGGCCATTGGCCGGATCGATAATTGCAGAGGTGCGGAATTCGCCGTCGATGGTTGGAAGAAACATGCCGCGGTCGGTCCAGAACAGGTCGTAGTTGCCGACCGGTGGCAGCGCTTCCAGCTTGGGAGCAGCACGGCTTGGATCCAGTGGCTCATTGTCTTCTTCCACTGCCTGCTGGGCGCGCCGTTCCAGTACCAACGCTTCCGCCTCGGTGTACGCCTGCTTGGTGCCTAAATCGCGGGGCCGCTCAAATGGCATCACCGTGTGATTCTTCCAGTTGCCCTGTAAATCAGGTACACCCCATTCGGTCAGTGGTATCTGAAATTCCTGGGCAAAGGCACTGACAGTTAGAGCCGGGATGAGGGCGCCTGCCAGTACTGAAAAACGCATGTTCATGTGGAGTCTCCAAATTAAAGTGATAATTCAACTATAGCCAATAACTCATTCTAATCATTAATAATATATTAAAATTAGTTGAATATCGTATGGACACATTATAGGGTAAACCAGATTGCTCTTTGGTCACGAATTGTGACATTTTTCAAGTGGATACGAGGTGAATAAGCAGGATCGGCGCCCTGCCTGGAACGACTACAAGCGATTACTATATCTCGGCCAGGGGCTTGCCTGCTCGATCTGCCGGGCCAGGCGCAATAACAGGGCATCCGCCCCCCAGGCGCCGGTAAACATAACTCCAACCGGTAGCCCATCTGCAGTCTGATGCAGGGGCATGGACATGCTGGGTTGACCGGTGCCGTTGTAGAGTGCGGTAAAACCACTATAAGCCTTGAAGCGCGCCGTATATTGCTTCATATCGTCGCTGTTCATATCAAGCCAACCGATCCTGGCTGGGGTCTTGCTTAACACCGGCGAGATGATTACGTCGTAGTTGCGGTGAAACCGGCTCATTTCGCGCTCGGCGTCTTTCACCAGGTCCCGCGCGGCGAGATAGTCGGTGGCACTGAGTTTGCCGCCGTTCTTTACCATTAACCGGGTCGATGCTTCCAGCGGACTGTCTTCCAGGGACAGGTTTAATTCCTCCAGTCGCCCGTTTAATGCTTGATAGACATGGATGTTCATGATCCTGGCCATCGCAGAAACCACCGGCTGATAAGCCACCGGATGAGTCACTTCCTCGATGCTGTGCCCCAATGATTCGCAGAGCTGCGCTGCCTTTTGCACAGCATCGATGCAGTCTTTATCGAGTGGTTGATCCAGCGGCTGAGCGAGCTGTACAGCGATTCGTAGTTGGCCGGGCTCCGGCTTGATCGCTTCATAAAAAGACCGGGGTGATGGCGGCATGGCATAGAGATTCGGTTCGTCTATGCGTATCAGATCGAGAAACGCGGTGCTGTCACCCACGGTTTGACTGACAACGTGACCGACACTCATGCCGCTCCAGCTTTCTCCCAGGGTATTCTCGATGGTCGTCAGACCACGGCTCGGTTTTAATCCGAACAGGCCACAAACCGAAGCCGGAATGCGGATAGAGCCACCACCGTCGGTGGCATGGGCGACCGGTATGACGGCGGCTGCGACCGCGGCTGCGGCACCACCGCTGGAGCCTCCGCTAGAGTACTCGATATTCCAGGGATTGCGGCAGGCACCGTTCGCCAGAGGCTCGGTCGTGATGGTCAGCCCCTTTTCCGGTGTGTTGGTGGTGCCGATAATCACCAGTCCGGCGTCCAGGTATTTCTGCACGATATTGGAGCTGCGGTGGGCAATATAGTGATCAAACAAGCGGCTACCAAATCCGGCCCGCAAGCCCTTCACCATGCTCAGGTCTTTTATTAGGAACGGCAGGCCAGCAAGCTGGCTTTTATCCAATAAACTGGAATCGACATCGATTCTCCGTGCCTGCTCGGAGGCGTGGTCATAGTTTTCGGTGACAATGGCATTGATCGCAGGATTGGTGTTTTGCGCCCGTTGGATGGCGCAGGCAGTGACTTCGGCGCAGCTGAATTCCTTGCTACGAATGCCTCGCGCCAGAGTGACGGCATCCATGTCCATGTATTCGGATAGTGTTAACATTGTGTGGGAATCGTCCGACCTTAGAATATTTGATCTTCGGTGTTGTCCCTGGTCATCAGTGACAGGCCGCCGGAATCATCGTCATCGTCCAGATCTTCCTCCTGTATGTCCTTGCCTTCCGAGAGCTGGATGCGCAGACGCAGATTGTTCTTGGACTCTGCATTTTTAAGGGCCTCTTCATAGCTGATTAGTCCGCTCTTGAACAGGTCGTACAGCGCGTAGTCGAAGGCCTTCATACCTTGTTGTTCGCCCTTCTCCATGACCTCCTTGAGTTCATGGATATTGCCTTTTTTAATCAGGTCGCAGACGCGGGGAGTGCCAAGCAGGATTTCCACGGCGGCAACACGCTTGCCTTCCTTGGCGGGAATAAGGCGCTGGGAGATGAAGCCTCGCAGATTGAGAGACAAATCCAGGAACAGCTGCTTATGGTACTGTTCGGGAAAGAAGTTGATAATTCGGTCCAGCGCCTGGTTCGCGTTGTTGGCGTGAAGTGTTGATAAACACAAGTGGCCGGTTTCGGCGAAGGCGAGGGCGTGTTCCATGGTTTCCCGGTTGCGAATCTCGCCGATGAGGATGACATCGGGGGCTTGTCGCAAGGTGTTCTGCAGCGCCTCCTCATAACTATTTGTGTCCACACCCACTTCCCGTTGATTGATAATAGATTTATGGTGGGAGTGGATGAACTCGATAGGGTCTTCGATCGTAATAATGTGACCACCACTGTTTTTGTTGCGATGGTCAATCAATGCCGCCAGCGATGTCGATTTGCCGGAGCCGGTCGCACCCACGAGCAAAATAAGACCGCGCTTCTGCATGATCAGTTGTTTGAGTATGGAGGGCAGGCCCAGCATCTCGACGCTGGGGATATCGGTTTTAATATGTCGCGCTACGAGGGAGACCTCCCCGCGCTGTTTGAATATATTAACGCGAAAGCGACCGATATCAGGGTCGGCCACGGCGAGATTCATTTCCGGACTCTTCTCGAATGCCGCGATCTGGTCTTGATCCATGATCTGGTAGGCGATTTTCTTGACCAGACCTTCCGGCAGGCTCTGCTCGACGAGGGGAGTTAGAGTGCCGTATGCCTTAATGCTGGGAGGTGCACCGGTTGTCAGAAACAGGTCCGAGCCCTCTTTTTCAACCAGCATTTTTAGTAAGTCATTAAACTTCATAATGATATTCTTGCTTGTCCTCTATTATTCAGAGCCGCCCTCGCGTCATTCAAACCTGCTCTCCGTGTACCAGCCTACGTTGGTGGCCGATTGATCGATTTTGTCAGCTACATCCAATATAAGCGCGAACAGTGCCATGCGCACTAACACGCCGTTATCGGTTTGCCGGAAAATCGCCAGATTAGGATGCTGGTTGAGGTCATTGTCCAACTCATTGGCAGCAGCCCTGGAATCCCTTGGCAAGGGATGCATGATGACGGTGTTAGGCGCGCAATTTCTAGTATAGATTGCCCGATTCATCCTGTATCTGCCGCGGTAAATGTCTGCCTCCAGTCTATCGGTAAATCGCTCTTCCTGGATCCGTGTCAGGTACACCGTGTCATTGTCGGTCAAGCCTGCTGCCATATCCTCCGTCTCAACGACTTCGTGTCCGGCCGCCCTCAACTCGGCGACAATCTCCGCGGGCATACGTAGTTCCCTGGGTGAGATTAAACTAAAGCTGATCTTGTCATACACCAGCAACAGCCGCGAGAGAGAGTGCACGGTGCGCCCATGCTTCAGATCCCCGACCATGGCGATGTGCATGCCGTCAATCGCGCGATCATTGGAACTCAGTTCTTTCTTGATTGTGTAGAGATCGAGTAGGGCCTGGGACGGGTGCTCATTCGGCCCATCGCCCCCGTTGATAACTGGCACCCGACTGGCTTTGGCGAACTCACTCACCGATCCGACCTTGGGGTGGCGCATGACGATGACATCGCTGTAGCCGCTAATTACCCGCGCGGTGTCATACAGGGATTCACCCTTGGATATGGAAGAGGTCTTCACGTCGGTAGTTTCCCTGACATGCCCACCCAGCAGGTTAAAGGCGCAACCGAAACTGACCCGGGTGCGTGTGCTTGGTTCGAAGAACATATTCCCGAGGATGGCGCCATCGAGCACCCTGGTAATGCGCTTGCGATGTGCATAGGGTTCCATATTGTCGGCAACCTGAAATACCCTGTCTATATCGACTCTTTCAAATTGTTTTACGCTGATGATATGGGCGCCGCGAAAATCCATGAAACCTTCTGAGAAACCCCTTAATTATTCGGTAGATGGGAGCCAAAGCTGATGGATATTACTACAAATAGGGGGTGCTTAGGAATTGTTAAGTTGTTGGTGGGGATGGTGGCTTCGATGGAAGCGCGGAGTTGATACACAAATCACGGCACGGCGTGAATACATCCCTGTAGCCTTGGCGCCAGCTCCCTGCTGGCGACGGTCGTGATTTGTGTACCAACTCCCCACTTCCCGAGTATGGAGAAAAATTGAAATTCAACTATTTCTAGTAGTCCAGCAATGTCTAAATTTCTTATGAAAGAAAATGCTGTAAATGAGAGAATTCATCACAATATCTGAGGAGTAGGGACTACCCAGCCCCTACTCAGTCACCGATCTAATAGCTGCGAATTTGGATTTCTGAAAGTGTCGGGAAAAACGATCTATTGGTATGACTTTGAAACATTCGGGATTAATCCCAGGCGTGATCGCGCATCGCAGTTTGCGGGGATTCGTACCGATGAGGACTTGAATATCATCGGTGAGCCACTGGTTTTGTACTGCAAACCTGCCGACGATTTTTTACCTGACCCGGTGGCTTGTCTGATCACAGGGATCAGTCCACAGAAGGCGTTGGCGGAGGGCGTAGATGAGGCGGAATTTATCCGGCAAATACATCAGGAATTTATACAACCCGATACCTGCGTCGCCGGCTACAACAGTATTCGATTTGATGACGAACTCACGCGGCAGCTGTTGTATCGCAATTTTTATGATGCCTACGAGCGGGAGTGGAAGCATGGCAATTCCCGTTGGGACATCATCGACATGGTGCGGCTCTGTGCCGCTACCCGCCCCGAGGGAATTAACTGGCCCTTGAAGGAAGACGGCAGCAAGAGTTTTAGGCTGGATCAGCTCACGGTGGCCAATGGTATTGAACATGGGGATGCACACGATGCTCTGGCTGACGTAATCGCCACCATAGAATTGGCGAAAATGATCCGGCAGAAGCAGGCGAAGTTGTTTGAGTACATCTATGAGTTGCGGGACAAGAAAAAGGTGCTGGCGCAGATCGACATGGTGACGCGCAAGCCCCTGCTGCATGTGTCGATGATGTATCCCGCCCGGCGTGGATGCCTGGCGCTGGTAATGCCCATCTGCATGCATCCGACGAATAAGAACGGGGTGATTGTCTATGACTTGCGCGCAGATCCAGCTGCGATGTTGGCGCTGACGGTCGAGGAAATCAGGGCGCGTGTTTTTACCCCGGTGGATCAATTGCCGGAATCGGCTGCGCGTATTCCCTTGAAGCTAATTCATGTTAACAAGTGTCCGGTTGTCACTTCTGCGGCGGTGCTGGACGCGAGCCGCGCCGCAGAATATGAGATCGATCTGCAACAGTGCAAGCACCATTGGGAGATGTTGCAGCCGAGCCGGGATCTGGCTGCCAGGGTTGTCGCCGTATTCAACGAGGAGTCGCAGCAACGGGAAACCGACCCTGATTTTATGATTTATAGTGGCGGCTTTTTCGGTGACAATGACAAGTCCTTGATGCAGACGATTCGGGTAACCTCGTCCACCGACCTGGGTCGACTCGATTTACCTTTTCAGGACCGCCGACTTCGGGAAATGCTGTTTCGCTATCGCGGACGCAATTATAAGAACAGCCTCAACAGCGATGAGTTGGCGCAGTGGGAAAAGTTCCGGCGGCAGCGGTTAACCGATAGCGTCGAGCTGCAGCATTATAAATCAGGCATGGAAGAGGCGGAACGCCGTGCCACTGAAAAAGAAATGGCCGTGCTCTCGGATCTCAGCGACTACGTGGAATCCATCACGGTTGCGGCTGGGAAGTAGGATTGCGCTGCGCTGGCATGCAACAACGAGGCTTGCTCATGGATGCAGCGGACGCCTCGGCTGACGGTTTCGGCATGCCTTTTCCTTTTCCTTTTCGGGGGTGGGCTGTTACATTGCGCCCATGCCAAGTTCATCGAAGCGTCCTCCTCTCACCCTTGCCCTGCAGTTTGTAGTCCCCTATAAGAAGCAAATCTGTTGGGCTGGAATAGCGTTGGTATTCACCGCCGGCCTCAGTCTCGGTCTGGTGCAATACATCCGAATCATCGTCGATCAGGGCTTCGTTGCCAGTTCCACGGCCTCTCTTAACCAGGCCATACTCGGTTTTCTCATCGTTGCGTTTCTGCAGGCTATCGGTACCTTCGCCAGGTTTTACTGGGTGTCATGGTTGGGTGAGCGGGTTACTGCCGATATTCGCAAGGCGGTTTATTCCCATGTTATCTCCCTGCACCCGGGTTACTTTGAGTCTAATCTTAGTGGTGAAATCCAGTCTCGAATTACTACGGATACGACGTTGATCCAGTCGGTTATTGGCTCTTCGGCATCGGTGGCATTGCGAAATCTATTGATATTGATCGGTGGTACGGTATTTTTGTTTATTACCAACCCCCGCCTGACCAGCGTGGTGATGATATGTATTCCTCTCGTGATCGGCCCCATCATGTATTTCGGCCGCCGGGTACGGCGCCTGTCCCGTAGTAGCCAGGATGAGATCGCCAACGTCGGTGCCTATGTAGGCGAGAGTATTCAGCAGATTAAAACGGTGCAGGCGTATAACCATCAGGACTACGATAGGCAGCAGTTTGGAGACCATGTCGAGGCCGCGCTCAGGGTTGCTCTCGCTCGCATCAAAACCCGCTCGTTTCTAATTACCATCGTCATGACCCTGGTGTTTTCTGCTGTTGCTTTGATGATCTGGGTCGGCGGTCAGGACGTGATTAATGGCAGCATGTCAGCCGGTGAATTGACTGCCTTCGTGGTCTACGCGGTGCTGGTTGCGGCCGCTGTCGCTGCTATTAGTCAGGTAATCAGTGAGTTGCAACGGGCTGCTGGTGCACTGGAGCGGCTGATGGAGTTGATGTATGCACGCAGTGACATCGTCGCCCCGGCGAATCCTAAGACTTTTGTGGGCAGGGCAAAAGGTGCGTTGCGACTCGAGAAGCTCAGTTTTTCCTATCCATCCCGTCCCGGGATACGGGTATTGGATTGCGTGTCTCTGGATATCGAGCCGGGTGAGAATGTCGCCCTGGTGGGGCCATCGGGGGCCGGGAAATCCACCTTATTCGACTTGATTCTACGTTTCTACGATCCGCAGAGTGGCAGTGTTGCCCTGGATGGAATCGATGTCAGAGACTTGGACCCGTCGGAACTGCGGCGGCATATCGGGGTCGTCGCACAGCAGCCAACGATGTTCACGGGCAATGTTTGGGACAATATTCGCTATGGTAAACCCGAAGCCTGCGATGAGGACGTTTATCGAGCTTCGGAGTTGGCCTATGCCAGTCATTTTATAGACGAACTACCTAAAAAATATGACAGTTTTCTGGGTGAATCCGGCATTCGGTTGTCCGGTGGTCAGAAGCAACGACTCGCTATTGCCCGGGCCATTCTCAAGAATCCGGAGATTTTGCTGCTGGATGAAGCGACCAGCGCTCTCGATGCCGAGAGTGAACGCCAAGTGCAGTTGGCTTTGCAACAGTTGATGCGGAATCGAACTTCGTTGATCATCGCCCACCGCCTGGCGACGGTGATGAATGTGGACAGGATAGGGGTACTCGACCGGGGCAAGCTGATCGCCCAGGGTTCCCACCGTGAATTAATGGGCAGCTGTCCCCTATATGCGAATCTGGCCAGCCTGCAGTTCAATGAGCAGGCCACAGACGAGCCGGTCCGGGGGCCAGAGCAGAACTCGCAGATGGCGGCAAATGACTGATTGTTTAGGCATTCGAGTAATGCCAAACAAAATGAATAAAATAGATTATATAAGTTATATAACTTATTAATATGTAAGAAAATATGGATAAATTTATAGAAATCAGGCCCTACGATGACGATGAAATTCGGCCGGTGCTCGACCGCTTGATCAGCAACTCTGAATTTCTATCTGCCATAGCTAGCTTCTATTCGCCGAAGCTGGCGCGGATGTTTCCCTCCCTCATGCGCACTGCGGCCCGGCACAAGCTCCGGGGACAGCTGCGCGGAGTGCATGATGTTGAAACCATGCAGCACGTCATCGCCCATTATATGGACAAAATGATCGAGGACACCACCACTCAACTGACCCATTCCGGGTTGGAGAATCTGGAAGACCGCAAGAGCTATCTGTTCATCAGCAATCACAGGGATATCACAATGGATCCCGCGTTCGTGAATTATATGCTGTATCACGCAGGTCACAAGACCTTGCAGATCGCGATCGGTGACAATTTGTTAAAGAAGCCCTTCGTCAGTGATTTAATGCGACTGAACAAGGGTTTCATCGTCAAACGCTCCCATAAGGGTAGGGAATTACTGAAGTCGTTGATCTTGCTCTCCGAATATATCCATCACTGCATAGACACGGGTCAGAACGTCTGGATTGCGCAGCGGGAAGGGCGAGCCAAGGATGGTATCGACAAAACTGATCCCACATTGCTGAAGATGCTGGCTATGGCAGAGCGCAAGCAGAGCCTGAGTGTGTCTCTCGCGAAACTTCATATCGTTCCAGTCTCTATTTCTTACGAATATGATACCTGTGATGTGCTCAAGGCAGAAGAACTTCATGAAATTGAAACTGAGGGTAGTTTCACAAAGACTGATTGCACCGATATTCACAGCATTGTCACCGGTATGATCGGATTCAAGGGAAAGGTACACATAGCCTTCGGAAAAGAGTTAGTGATTAGCAGTGACGACCCGGAAGTGATCGCCGCGGACATCGACACGCAGATATTTCAGAACTACACGCTCAGGGATATCAATTTTTTGTCACTGGAGAGATTGCAGCAAGATGGTTTGTCGCTGCAGCCGAAACTGCGCACTGTGATCGAGGCGGCAGAGATTAGCGAAAGTTCCAGGATCGCCTTCGAGCAACGCTTGCAGCGGGTTGACCCCAAGTTGCACCAGCACTACCTGCGCAGTTACGCTAATCCGGTGATGAGTTTTTATTCGGCGTAATCAGAGGGCGCCTAAGAGCCCCAAAACTTCGCGCAGCTTACATCAATTTTCTGATGGCGCCGTCGAGGCGCTGTGACAACTGTTTCTGAACTTCTGCGCTCAGGGGCCCAATGCACAGGCCCAGCAATTCGGCATCCATTGCAACCTTGAGGTTTTCACTGCGATCCGGCCTGGATTTGCCGAAGCTGTTCTTGAGTTGATCGAGTTGAATCTGCATGCGCAATGCCTCATCTTCGCGGGGCGTATCCATGTTGGCGCGAATTTCCAGGTCTATGCAGAGGCTGCGTATTCGAATTTCATTTTCCTGTGCCAGAGTACGCAGTTCCTCGACCGAAACCGTGGCGATAGTTTTTTCCAGTCTATCGTGTAATGCCTCTTCGTATTGCAGATTACCTGACGGTTCTATTTCTTCCCAGGCCTTGCGATCTATCTGGTTTTTACGCTCCTTAAACTGATCGTCGTCTTTGCTGTTGAGCAACTTATCTTCCAGGTGTTCGAGAAATTTCGATTTCGCCAGCACGGCATTTTTTAACAGCATAGCCTTCTTGTTTGGTAGCGTATTGAAGCGAGATTCAATTTTACTTTTTAAGCTATTGAATTGATCCAGCAGCCGCTTGCGCTGGGTTTTTATGCGTGGATCCATGGCGGTAGAAAACTGTTGAATCAGGTCCTGGTAATCGGTGCGGGATTTTCGGAAGCTATCGTCATCGAGCGTAAAAACCGATCCCAATGATTGCAGTATTTTCTCCAGGTTAGTCTCCGTCTGTTGTAGATTCTTGCGAGATTCGGCGGCTTGCTGGTTACGCTTTGCGAAAATTTTGTCACAGGCGGCTCGAAAATCTTCCCAGAATATCTTGTCTTCCTTGTAGGATGTGGGCCCAAGCTTTTTCCATTGTTGTTGTAGTCGTTTGGCCTCAGACATTGCCTTGTTGTTGTCTTCCGAGGCGGCCAGGGATCGGGCCTGGCTGATATAGTCCTGTTTCTGCTTGCTGTTGGTACGCAATGCGTTCTTGCGTAGTTTTCGGAACTGATTGACCAGCCCATAGTATCGTTTCTGTAGAGATTTGATCTTGGATTGTTCAATCGGTGCAAACTGTTGCCATTCGTTCTCGGCGTCACGCAAGAGTGTGTTGAGCTTGGAAATATTAAGATTTTCTTCGACCAGGCTTTCTAATTCATGCTCCAAGCTGTCGCAAATTTCCCGCCGCCGCTTCAGGTTGGACGCCATTAGTTGCTTGCGTTGTTTGAAGTATTCTTTGCAGGGCTCGTAGGCTTTATCCGATAGTTTCTTGAACTCCCGCCACAGCGCCTCGTTTCGGCTCGATCTGCCCAGGGCTTTCCATTGTTTATGCATGTTGCCGATGTGTTTGGATTTGTCAGCTGCATGCATTTTCGATTCGATCAGGTGTTGCATTTGAGCGACAAGACCTTTTTTCTTCTCGGTGGACGCAAATATTTTCCAGTCCCGTAGCTCATTCAATTTGTCCTTGTGTATATTCGCCTTCTTTTGCAGAGCCGTCTTGAGCTTGCCACTGGTGTTGCTGATGTTGCCTCGAATCTTGTCCCAGGCAGGAAGTGCATCGAGAGATTGCCCATCTTCTAAGGCTTTTCCCAGAACCAGCAGAAGCGATTCCGTAACTACCTGCAGATGTTCTTGATGGCTTTTATTTTTGTCCTGCATTTCCAGCAGGGCACTGTGCAGGTTGTTGGTTTTTTCCTGCACCTCCTCGCTGGCTTGTGCAACTGCCTTGCGTAGACTGTTGACGCCCATGCGCAAAGAGTTCAGTCGTCCCGTATTTTTGTAACTGGTCTTGCTCAGCTCCGCCTCGAGTCTCGGTAATTGGACTTCCGGGTCTATTGCTTCAGGAGCGGAGGCGGTAGCCCCTTTGGGTTTAGGGTCCGGCGTTGCAGAGGCTTTGCTTTTAACATCGAGGGTTTTAATGTCAGGGGTTTTATTCCTGCCGGACCCCGCCTTAGCCTTGCTCTTTGGAGTTTGCTGCGCCGACGTAGTTTTGGATTCCGCAATTACCGCTGTCGGTTTCGTTTTCCCGGACTTCAGATTTTTGTCAGTTTGGCTAGCCCTGTCAGGCTTAGCGGCGTCGACTTGCTCCGAGATTCGTCGATCCACAATCCTGAAGACGGTTTTATCCTTGTTCTGAACTTTTTCCCGTAATTCCAGCAACAGCTCTTTGTCTGTAATTTTGAGTGCCGCATTTTTTCTAACATGAACGCTGGCAGCAAACAGGCACAAGTCCATTAGCTCTTCGGGTTCGTCGATCAGGTTGATGGCCTCGCCGCCGGCTGTTTTGGATTTCGCCAACAGGGCGACCTGTTTCAGGCCAGTATTGGGTAAACTACGAATGGTTTGCAGACGCTGAGCTTCGCTTATATCGGAATCTAGGCTGCCCGCTAAAACGCGAAAATATTGGTGAGCTGCGCTTTCTTGCAGGGGACCCTGCCGAATTTGCAATTCGAGTAGTGCATCCAGGTTGTGAATATGCTTCAGGGCTCCGATTCTAACTGCGACGTGTTCGTCATGCAGCGCAATCTGAATGAGAGCTTGCTGTCCCTCGTTGCCGTTTTGGCTGAGTTGCATAATTGCGCTTAGGCGTTCACCAGAATTTTTATTTTCCCAGACGCTGTCGAAGAACTCGATTGATTGTTGATCGGGGATTGTTGCCATTACATCTAATAAACATGCGCGCTATTGCTACTTTAATAGACACAAGTTTAACAGAACTTCTTTCAAGCGAAAACGGAAAGAATGGCGCGTCTGAATTGCGTGATTATTCAGGGCATCCGCCCCGTAGATGCTATACTTGGAACAGTTCCCCCCACCGTAATCACTAATCGGATCCACTCCAAGGATGAGCACATGCTGGCGGATGATGTTAAGAGCCGCATTCAGCTTGCATATCGCCAACTCCTGGATTCTCGCGAGTTGACCCCCCGTTACGGGCAGCGCCTCATGATCGCTGAGATAACCAAGTGTCTGTCTGTGCTGGCCACGGACGGAGACTGTGATCTCTCCCCTGTCTGTGTGGTTGAGGCGGGAACCGGTACGGGTAAGACCCTGGCCTACCTGTTGGCGGTTTTGCCATTGGCGAAAGCTCTGGATTACAAGGTGGTTATTGCTACAGCTACCATTGCCCTACAGGAGCAAGTGATACAAAAAGATATTCCCGAGGTTCTCGCCGGCTCCGATCTGAGTTTCAGCATTGCGCTGGCGAAAGGCAGGCGGCGTTATCTGTGCCTGTCCAAACTGGATGTGCTGCTGCGAGGCAACGACAGTATGCAGGCAATCATGGGCCTCTACGGCGAGGATCCTGCCGAGGTCGACAGTGGCGGCGATCCGGCCCTGTATGAGCACATGCTCGATGCACTGGGTGCGGGGAAATGGCAGGGTGACAGGGATGAGTGGAAGCAGCCAATCTCTGATGCGGATTGGAAGCCGCTGACCGTAGACAATGGGCAGTGCATGGGACCCAAGTGCAGTAATTTCCGGAACTGTTGCTTCTACCAGGCACGAGATTCCATGGACAAGGCCGATTGCATAGTCAGCAATCATGATTTGGTGTTATCAGACCTGGCCCTCGGTGGCGGCGTGATCTTGCCCGATCCAGCGAAGTGTATTTACATATTTGATGAAGCCCATCACCTGCCATTCAAGAGTAATAATCATTTTTCGTCATTTACCCGCATCAAATCCACCGAAATCTGGCTGCAACGCTGCGAGTCTATGTTGCCGCGGCTGCACAAAGATAAATTCATTCAAACGAGGCAAAAGGCCAGCTTGCAGAAACTCATCGGCGCTACCCGGGAAGAG
>PCCP01000082.1 GCA_002731775.1 Gammaproteobacteria bacterium | reverse complement strand
TTTGACATATTGGTTCCTCTGTTATCCAGATGGTCCGATAATTGTAATGCTTGCGGTGCTCACAGTGCCACACCACCACACCACCAACGGCCGCATCATACGCACTCACGATGTGCAGAGGGAGACCGGACTCTACTCAAGGCAGCCCCAATGCCACCCACTCTGCAGCACCACCCAAACTTCCCAGCGCTACTACGATGTACTGCTTGTCCCCGTGCATGTAGCTCATAGGTCCCCCTGTGGTTGCCGAGGGTAACTCCATCTCCCAAAGCAACTCACCGGTCAACTTGTCATAGGCCTTGAACATCCTTCCCCACATATTGGGCTGGATCCCACCGTGCAGGTTGCTGCCTTCGCCTATAAATAGCAGCGTGCTGGTGACCAGCGCCACCGGCCGGCTGGCGATGCCCAGGGTCGGCAGATCGAGATCGGCCAGTAACCGGTGATCACTGAGGGAATCCCCGTTAGCCACTTGCCACACATGTTCGCCACGATTCATGTCAATCGCGGTGATCCGACCCCAGGGTGGTTTGGTGAGCGGGATGCCATCGATATAAGGCGCTTCGCGATTGGGGCTCCAGTAATCCATCTCGGCATCGTCCTGGGTGGCCAGTTGCAGACGGTAAACCCGGGGAATGTCATTGGCGAAGCCGTAGTAATAGCCGGTCACCGGATCGAAGGCGCCGGTGTTCCAGTTCGCCGAGCCCCAAGAGCCCGGCAGTGTCAGTGTGCCCTGGGTGCTACCCACTTCGTCACTGGCAATAGACGGAGGCGTGAAGATAGGGCCGATCACAAAATTCGCGACCGTCGCCCGGGCGATCTGGCCCACTTCCGGGAAGTCGATGATGTCCGCCTGGCTAACACCCTGGCTCGCAATCGGTGCCGGCCGGGTGGGGAAGGGCTGGGTAGGCGACATCACTTCGCCGGGCGTGCCGGACTGTGGCACCGGCAGCTCCTCAATAGGCCACACCGGTTCGCCCGTGACCCGATCGAACACATACACCCAGCCGGTCTTGTTGGCCTGCATTACCGCCTTGATGGTGCGCCCATCGACGTTGATCTCACCCAGCACCGGCGGGCCAACATTGTCGTATTCCCAGACGTCATGATGCACCATCTGGAAATGCCAGACTCGTTCCCCGGTAGTCACATCGATGGCCACCAGGCTATTGGAATAGAGGTTGTCCCCGGGGCGGTGGCCACCGTAATAGGCGGCCGTCGGCGCGGTGAAAGGCACATACACATAGCCAAGATCCTCGTCTGCACTCAGGCAGCACCAGGCACCGAGGTCACCGGACTCTCTTGCGGAGTCGTTTTCCCAGGTGTCGAATCCAAATTCACCCTCCTGCGGCACCGCGTGAAATGTCCACAATAGCTCCCCGCTTCGTACGTCGTAACCCCGCACGTCCTCCGAGGCCACGCCCCGCCACTTGGCACCGCTGTCGCCAGCGCCGTCAACCGTACCGGCAACCACAATCACATCGTTCACCACGATGGGCCCGCCAGAATTGTAGCTGTAGGAATGGGCGCCCGCTGGAATCAGACTAACCCGGCCAGCGTCACCGAAACGGGGAATGGCTTTGCCGCTCGCCGGATCCAGGGCATAGAGGTAGCCCTTGCGAATCACCAGCAGCTGGCTATCAGAGCCATCGGCCCAGTATTCCAGGCCGCGGGTACTGCCCCCGCGCACCGATTCCTGCGTAGGGGCATCGGGCAGCTGCACCCACAGGGTCGCGCCCGTGGCTGGGTCGAAGGCCTCTGCCAGGCCGACACCATTGGCGGCGTAGAGCACCCCATCGATCAGGATCGGCGTGGAGCGCAGATTGCCGGATACCCGCAATTCCGGGTAGGCCCTCATTATTGAGGAATCGACGGCGGGGCGCCGCCAGAGGATTTTCAGCTCAGATACGCTTTCAGCATCGATCTGAGCTGCCGGGGAGTAGCGATTGAACGCCTTGGTTGCGCCCCAGTAGCTCCAGGCAGAGTTGACTTCAGCAGCTTGTGTAATTGCCGAGTAGGTGAACAAAAAGGAGAGAGAAATAGTGAAGCAAGTAAGCGGTAGAATTTTATTTTTCAATTGTAGGCTTCCATAGGGCTGTATTTTTGGTGACAGTTTGGCACTAATCGGCGGGCTGAGCTATACCCGCTGAGCGGAAGTGGAAGTCCAGAATGGCATTGCGTAAATGGCCGATAACTGTTGAAATAACCAACTACTGCAAATCGTTCAAAATCCCGCTGCTTTACCGGTTTTAGTGAGGGTTGAAGGAGAGGCCTCCATGCGTCTATCTATTACCCCAGGCTGGGTCGCCAGCATCGTGCTGCTGGGCCTGGCACTGCCACTCAGCGTCGCTGCACAGTCATCCGCTTCCCATGACACGCTGGGGGAAGTCACCTTCGCCGAGGATATCGCCCCCATTCTCTATGAGAACTGCGTGAAATGTCATCGCGCCGGCAGCGTGGCACCGATGTCGCTGATGACTTATCAAGAAGTTCGTCCCTGGGCGCCGGTGATCAAGTACAAGACCGGTTTGCGGGACAAGATGGGCGCCATGCCGCCTTATTACCTGGAGCGGAGTATCGGTATCCAACAGGTAAAGGATGACGAGCGACTCAGCGAGGAGCAACTACAACTAATCGCCCACTGGGCTGACAACGGCGCGCCACAAGGCAATCCGGAGAACCTGCCGCCAGTGCCCGAATTCAGGGATTCCAACGAGTGGCGGCTGGGACCGCCGGATCTGATCATACCCTTGGAGGATTTTTATGTCCCTGGCGGTGCGGCGGATGCCTGGGTTGGTGGTACGCCGGTACTGACCGGGCTGACCGAGAACCGCTACGTCAGTGCGGTGGATATGCGGGAAGTGAATGATGTGCAATCCTCCGACGCAGGTGGCACTATCGTTGGTGGACTCTACATCGTCCATCACATGACCTGGCAGACCACCGTGATCGGCGCAGGCGACGAGCGCGATACCTGGCCGGTACATGAGTTGGGCCGCAATCCAGATATTTTCGATCCCAAGGCCGGGCGCCTGCTGGCAGCGGGCTCCAGTGTCATGCCCCTGACTTATCACCTGCACTCCAATGGCCGCGACACCAACGGCCACATGGAACTGGGATTCTATTTTCACCCGAAGGGCTATGAACCGAAACATAAGAAAGCCCTGTGGTCACTCGGCGATGGGCTCAACATCAGCATCCAGGGAAATATGCCGGGGCAGGAGCTGCACACCTACACCGTGCTCAAGGAGCACACCAAGATCTCCTCTTTCGAGCCGCACCTGCATTCGCCCGGCGCGCGTATGTGTTTGGAAGCCATCTGGGGCAACCAGATCGAGACCCTGGCCTGCTCCGGTTACGACCACAACTGGGTCAAGCAATATACCTTCGAGGATGATTATGCGCCGCTGCTGCCCAAGGGTACCATTCTTCATATGATCGGTTACATGGACAACATCGCCAGCAACCCCAATGTGGTGGACGCGAGAAACTGGTCTGGCTCCGGCAATCGATCGGTCACCAATATGTTTCTCCATCTTGGGCAATCCGTGGAGTTGACCGATGAACAGTTCGTGCAGGAGATGGCGGAACGTCGCGAGCGCCTGGGCCTGACTAAAAATGATCACCTGATTGGCTGTCCGCTGTGCATGGCTGACATTCCGCTGCTGGAGCCTGTGGACGATAGCGCGGAAGACTGACGAGCTGCTGCGGCAAGCGAGAGTGAAGGAAGTAAAGCGAGCGAAGGACGATTTCTTGAAAAGCAGGGCCAATACCACAGGCAGTGCAATAACGCGATTTGTATCAACGGCGTTATTCCTGTGGGCTCTAGTTTTGTTCAGCAGTAATACCGCCGCCCAGTCCCAATCCTCCTACGAATCTGGGAGAGGCATATCACCCGCCTACGAGGGCTGGGTCCTCAACGAAGATGGCTCCTATACCCTGTTGTTCGGTTACATGAATGAAAACTGGAAACAGGAGCTGAACGTACCCATCGGCCCGGTAAATTCCTTTTCACCGGGCCCAGCCGACCGGGGTCAACCCACCCATTTTCTTCCCCGTCGTAACCGTAACGTGTTCGGCATCAAGGTAGCGGCAGACTTCGAAGGTGAATTGGTGTGGACCCTGATCAACGGCGACGGCGTCACCCAGACCGCCTACGGTTCCCTGCTCAAAGACTACGTCCTGGAACCCATCACCATCATGTCTGAATCCGGCACTGTGGCTGGTGGCTTCAGTAACTCCGACGACGTGCAGAGCAATGCCCCACCCACAGTGATCCTGCACGGCGACAACATGCGCATGGTACGGGTGGGTCAGCCCCTGCAACTCGAAGTAACCATAGTAGACGACGGAAAACCCGATTATCGTACCTATCGACGCTATGCGCCCCTCGATGAAGACGAAACCCCGCGGAAACGGCTGGAAAAAGCCCTGCGGCCTCCCATCCGCGGCACCGTCGACAGGGTAGTGGGCATGACCTTCTCCTGGTTTGTCTATCGCGGCAACGGGGAGCCTAGTTATGACACCCTACAGGTGAAAACCTGGGAAGACACCCGCGCCTTTCAGAATTCGCCCTGGTCGCCGTTTTGGGATCCGCCGGAAATGCCAGAGGATGGAGTGGTGCGGACTGAAACTATCTTTCAAGAACCTGGCGAGTATGTGATGCGGGGCAGGGCTGATGATGGTGGCTTAACCGGGCATGTCGACGTTACTGTCCGCGTTATTGAATAGTCGATATAGATGTATCTTTTTCCTTTTTCGTGGGCACAGTGTGCAAACGGAGACCCGATCTCAAGTTCGACACCTGTCCGGCATCAAACTCGGATTTTCTTCTTCCCACTTAACAGTGCTGTTATGATGCGTTTAAAAATACCAACCAGGCTTCATCGACTGGTTTATCAGTCTGTAACAGGATTAGTAAATTGAAAATTGTTCACTCCATGATTGTGGCCGCAGGGCTGGTGGGTTTGGCCCTGGCTATGATTCAGTTGCAGGATTCGCGGGCGGCGTCGCAATCACCGCAAGCCGAAGCCAAATGGCTAATCGTCAATTACTGGTCTGAGTGGTGTGCACCGTGCCGCCTGGAAATCCCCGTGCTTAATGCGTTGAATGAGACCCTTTCATCCACCAATGTGACCATAGTCGGTGTCAACTTCGATGAAGATCCCCAAGGGATTACTCTCTCCATTGCCGCAGACATGGGCATCGAATTTCCGACCTTAGCCATGGACGTCGTGGCTGAATTTAAGTTAAGGGCGCCAGATGTATTGCCTACCACTTATATCTTGTCACCAGCGCGTGAAGTTGTAGCAAAAATGATTGGTGCGCAGACGGAAGAGAGTTTGCTGGCTCAATTAGCAAGCCTTAACTTGCCAGTAGAGAAAGATTAATTGCCCGGAACAAACGCACTATGAATTATTCGACGGCGACTGTTTTTTTACGGCCGCTAACTACAATCTGTATTGTGAGCTGTGTCGGTTTTACAGTCATGAGCACATCCTTGCTAGCTGCCGATGTCGCTGTGCTCGAGTCGATGCCATCACCGGCGGACATCAACAGCAGCCTGTCACGCGTCATAACAGATAGTAAGGGGCAGGTATATCTTTCTTGGGTCACTCGAGAAGACGAGTTGGCTACATTGAGCTATTCAAAATTTGAAGGCGGTCGCTGGACTGACCCGGCAATAATCAGTTCGGGAGAAAACTGGTTTAATAACTGGGCCGATTTTCCCTCGCTGATGGTGAACGACGATAATATGGCGGCCCACTGGCTAAGCATGAGCGCCGAGGGTACCTATGACTACGATATCAAGGTAGCGTTTTACAATGCCTCGAACAACAGCTGGGGCGAAGGCATTACCATTCATAAAGATGGTGTCAGCGCCGAACATGGATTTGTTGCCATGTTGCCGATGAGTGAAGGCCGTACTTTTATTTCCTGGTTAGATGGACGCGAAACGGCCGGAAGTGGCGACCACATTACCCCCCCAAGGGCTGAACCTGCCATGCCGGGTGCCATGACCCTGCGGGCGGGCATTTTTGATAGAACAGGTGGAACCGTCAGCGAATGGGAATTGGATCATAGGGTCTGTGATTGTTGCCAGACCAGCGCTGCCATATCGGCTACAGGACCGCTAGTGGTGTATCGAGATCGCTCCGACCAGGAGATACGAGATATCTACATCACCCGCTATGTTAAAGGCGCCTGGACAGAACCCATGCCAATCCACAATGATGGCTGGGAAATAGCCGGATGTCCTGTTAATGGACCCGCCATCGCAGCCAGGGGCGAGCAGGTGGCTGTCAGCTGGTTTACCGCCAAAGACGATGCACCACTAGTCCAACTGGTGGTATCAACGGACAACGGTAAATCATTCTCGGCACCTGTCTTGGTGGCGAGTCAAACTACTAACGGCCGCGTCGGCACTACCATTCTTGAGTCTGGCGATATCGCTGTTAGTTGGATGGACATGGAAGGGCCCGAGGCGAAGATCATGCTCACGCGATTCAGCGCCGAAGGTAACTTGTTGGAAACAACCCAAATTGCAAACAGCAAGGCATCGCGCCGCAGCGGCTTTCCCATTATCGACAGCGTGGGTAACGATGTTTATGTGACCTGGACTGATATCAGTGGGGCGGCCCAGGTAAAAGTAGCTAGCGTGATCTATGGGCGTAATCCAGGTGAGTAGTAAATGTGACGGAGGGATTTGGTTTTCATCCCTCCGTCCCCTATTGATTAATTGAATCCACCTGTTGGATATGTGCAAATGGGGACCTGACTCCCTGCGTGACTAGACTTTGCAATCGCGATTGACCAGAATATCGTTTCTTCTACCGTGGTATACGCCAGGAAATTCAGGGCGTACATAAAGAATTAAGGAGATCAGCCATGTCAAAATTCAAGCAACTGACAGTTACCTCAGCCCTCCTGGGCTTATCATTATTTATTCTATCCACATCCAGCATGGCCCAGGACTCTGCAAGACCTGAGCTGTCGGGGATCTGGACCAACGCTTCGCGAACGGGCCTGACTCGCCCACGGGGTATCGAACCACTTGTTGTTTCCGCCGAGCAGGCTCAACAAATGGTAGCCACCATGTCGATCGCCGGCATATCGGCTGAAAATTTGGCTGCAGGCCCGGAGATCGACCCCGAAACCGGTGCGCCTCCGGTGGGAGGCCAGGATTTTGGTCTGCGTGGTTATAATTTATTCTGGACCGACCCCGGTTCGTCACTGGCGCTGGTAAAAGGTGAATTCCGAACCTCTTACATCGTCAATCCGGAAAACGGCCAGATCCCGAGACTGGCGAACCCCAAAGTAGACTTGAATCGACGGCAGTTCGGTGCTCGCTATCTGACTGGTGTCGCCGATGCCTCGGGCCCGGAAGCCATACCAATAGCCGAACGCTGCCTCATTGGTTTCGGCAACACCGCGGGTCCGGGAATGATGGGCACGCTTTACAATAGCAGCTACCAGTTTGTGCAGACGGATGATTATGTATTGATCAACGTGGAGATGGTGCATGACGCCCGCATCATTCCCATCTTTGCCACGGCGGAAGAAGCACGGGCCAATCGCCGACCTGCGGTATTGAGCCAATGGCTGGGAGACTCTGTCGGTTGGTATGAAGACGACACACTGATCATTGAGACAACCAATATCAACCCGCTGCAGATGGGACAAAGTTCGATAGCAATCTCTCAAGACGGCAAGATCACCGAGCGCTTCAGCCGCTATGCCGACAACGAGATGCTCTACCAGTTTACCGTGGATGATTCCAATCTTTACAGCCAGCCGTGGACCGCGGAATTGAGCTACTACCCTCTGGATGGGCGCATGTATGAATATGCCTGCCACGAGGGAAACTACGCGATGCCGGGAATTCTCGCAGGCGCCCGTCGGGCAGAACGTGAGGCTGGTCTGTAGGGGACAGTCACAACGTAACAACTTAAGAAAAGACATCGGGGCCAGGTCGCTATTTGCACATGAGCAAATGGAGATCTGACCCCGAATACGTTTCCGATGCCCCTCGTCAATTACTCAGGTCTTGCTCAGCCGAGGTGCAAATGGAAAAACCTGACCCCCTGCTAAACCCGCGGTAGCCGGTACACGCGCATTGCGGTGTCGTGAAACATGGCGGCACGCTCGTCGGCGGAGAATCCCCGCGTCAGCTTCTTGAATTGATTCCACAGCACCGTGTAGGAACACGACAGCTTGTCCACCGGGAAATTGCTCTCGAACATGCAGCGGTCGGGTCCAAACTGGTCGATTGTGTAGTTGTACCAATCCTGATTAGCCTGCAGCAGCTCATCCGAGGTCGGCGGTCGCTCCAGTTCGTGCCAGCGGTAACCATTGACGACCATCTGGATACCGCCGACCTTAGCGACGACATTCGGGCATTGCGCTAACTCGGCGACGGCCGGTTTCCAGGCGGCGAACACCTCGTCCCGACGCCCGGCATAGGAACCCACCCCGATTGGCCCGCCCAGGTGGTTGAAGATGATGGTGGTGTCCGGGAACGCTTTCGCGAGGTCGGTGAGGTCATCGATGTGGGTGTGATAGAGCCAACCTTCGAATGACAGACCGTAGGTACGCAGGTGGGCGTAGCCTTTGCGGAAGTCCGGATCCAGCAATATATGTTCTGGCGCGTCGGCGCGCTGGTTTGGGACCACAGTCCGATCCGCCCACGCCGCGCGATGGCGAATGCCGCGAAAACGCTGCGGGCTGGCTGCAATCTGCGCTTCCAACACCGCTGCCACTCGATCACCCAAGCGGAGGTTGGCGGAACCGACGATACCCGTCGCTACCCGCGTCTCACCGTAGCCACCGCTGGCACTCTTCGCCGCGACGCCTTGCACGAACTCGGTCTCGCCAACCACTCTAAGCTCTTCCGGTCCATCGGCACGGTACATCGATGTACACTCGACGAAGACCGTCTGCCGCACGTTGTGCGCCCGGGTGTCTTCGATAAGATCCTCGAGCATATACCGATTATTAGGACGGTCCCATAGATGGTGATGGGGGTCGATGATGGGAAGCTCTGGTTCGAGCGCCGGCTCTTCGGTCAGTGAAAGCCAGTCGGGCATGGGCTGGGCCAGCGCCGACTTTGTCACGGGCCCTGGTAGGGCGCCGCTGAGGGCGAGGCCACTTGCGGTGATTATGCCTGCTTGCTGGAAAAAACCTCGGCGCGTGATGTAAGTCATGGCAGTACCCCTGGATACTTGTCTCCAGGAAGAATAGAAGTTATCTCTGTTTAAGTCCACGTCTTCAAGAAAAATGGGGACAGACCACGTTTTTCTGTCTTAGACGCCAGCAATCTCGCCACACAATAAGAACAACATGGTCTATCGCCATTTTTTGGATCAAGAGTCCAGCTCTAGTTCCCGATGAATATGTCCAGCGGTAACACCGCGGTGACGCCCACATTGGGCGCATCCACGAGTTGGCTAATTCGGATATCTACGGCAACGCTGGCGATTACATAGGCCTGTTGTCGGTTGTACCCATAGGTGCGAGTAATATAGTCGACGATGCCATCAATGGCGTTGCGTGCTGCCAAGTTGATATCGTTAGACAGGTTTTCCAGACCAGCAACCACATCGGAATTCAGATAGCGCATATCCGGCGGTACGTCCCCGGCAATTTTGACGGGGATACCAGTTACCGCGTAGAAACGGCGGGAAGGAATATCCAGCAATTGGGCCGGACCTTCGAAGTGAGGACCCCGTGACAGGTCGGGGCCGTCCTTGAGGATCTCTGTCGTTGCCCAGACATCCGCCGACATCTCGATTGCCGTACCGGAGACTTCCCCGTCGCCCTGGGCAAAATGCAGGTCACCGATTGCCAGGCCACAGCCATCGATGAAACAGGGCAGGTAGATCGACACGCCCGCCTTCAGGTAGCGTATGTCCATGTTGCCACCATGCTCCCGCGGTGGAATCGTACGCAGGCACTGATCGCGTGCGCTACCATTCGGCCCGCACAGAGCCACCGGGTCGGCACCGTCGGCCATAGGCAGTGAGACGCGACCGCCGGCATCGGCCAGCGCCTGCTCCCGTTCTAACATCGGCCGTAGCTGATTGGGTCCAGGCATCGTCGTGACGACACCGGGAAAGCTGCCGTTCGGAATACGGATGCCAGGGATGTCGTCACTCTCGGCGTAGTCTCTATTCAGCCGCCAGATCACCAGGCTCTGTCCATCGACAAGGTCGGGGATAAAACCGGAGCTACCGCCGGTGGACCAGGCATAAGGGCCAGGATCGATATTGTTGAGTGTTACCTTCAACACATCACCCGCCACCGCACCTTCGATATAAACCGGCCCGGTGATGGGATGCACGTGGCCGAAGTCACCATTCAGGGAATCTGGTTCGGTAGTCTGAGCCGCAGCAGCACCGAGAACGTCCCGTGCATCACGGGTTCTGAACAGGATCGTCTGTCCCGGTCTGGCTCGCGCCGCCATCGGTATATCGGGATGCAGTCGGTTCACACAGCCGGGATCTTCGATGCAGTCCGCGCCCTCACCACCGACGACGACTATGTTGTTGTCTGCAGCTACGGCGCTGCTAGCCATCAATATACCGATAACACAGGCAAGCAGGCCCGATGGTGCCTGAAGTATTTTAATCATCGCAGGGTTCCTCCAACTATCTTGTTTGATAATAGAATAACAACAAACACAGCGAAATTGCGAAATAGGAGACAGTGACCTTAATCTTTGGGAATTCCGGGGTCAGGTCTTGCAATTTAGCATTGCTCAGCTTTTGCCCGTGATTGACGCAACATTCAAGACCTGACCCCGACAGTGAAATAGGTTTAGGTTATCATTCCGATGCCCGTCCCTTTGTCTTACACAGCATTAGCCACCATGAATCATTCAGCTAAAGATCTCACACCGCTTTGGACGCCGTCGGACGAAACTATCGCCAGTGCCAATATCACCCGCTATATCACCTGGCTCGCTGCCAGGGGCGTTGAAGTCGACAGCTACGACGAACTCTGGCGTTGGTCTGTCGATCACATCGAAGATTTTTGGGAATCCCTGTGGGAATATTTTGAGCTCACCTATAGCGAGAAATGGTCGGCGGTATTAACGCAGCGAAAGATGCCCGGCGCCGAATGGTTTCTGGGTGTTCGTCTCAACTATGCGGAAAATATCTTTGCCCGGCGCGTTGACAGCAAGCCCATGCTCCTCTTCAAGGGAGAGAAAACCGAGCTGCAGGAATACAGCTGGGCGGAAATAGAAGAACAGACTCGACGTTTGGCCGCAGTTCTCAAGCAGTTGGGTGTCAAAGAAGGCGACCGCGTCGTCGCCTACCTGCCAAATATTCCTGAAGCTATTGTGGCTTTGTTAGCCGTAAGCAGCATCGGTGCCGTCTGGTCCAGTTGTCCTCCGGACTTCGGCAAAAGCAGCGTGCTGGATCGATTTATCCAGATACAACCGAAGGTGCTGTTAGCGGTAGATGGCTATGACTTTGGCGGCAATACCCATGACCGCCGAGCCGTGGTGGCAGAAATTCAGCAGGCATTACCCACCGTTAAGCAAACAATACTCATCGATCACATTAGCAAAGGAACGGCAGGTCTGATCAACACAGTGCTCTGGTCGCAAGCGCTGAGCAATGCTGACGATTCAAGCCTTACTTTTGCGCAACTGCCATTCGATCATCCGCTCTGGGTTTTATACTCCTCCGGCACTACCGGCTTGCCTAAACCCATTGTGCATGGTCATGGCAGTATCGTGTTGGAACATTGCAAGGCACTGGTGTTCCACAATGATATAAAACCCGATGATCGTTTCTACTGGTATTCCAGCACCGGATGGATGATGTGGAATTATCTGGTCGGTGCGCTGTTCGCCAGGGCGACCCTGGTAATTTACGACGGCAGCCCCGCATACCCGAGCATGAATGTGCAATTCGAATTGGCAGAGAAAGCCGGTGTGACTTATTTTGGCACTTCGGCAGCATTTATAGACGCCTGCAGGAAAGCCGGAACTCACCCGAATCAGGACTATGAGCTGAGTGCGATCCGAGCAGTTGGCTCCTCTGGATCACCCTTGTCCACAGACGGGTTTCAATGGGTATACGAAAATATCAATAAGGATCTGGCGCTGGAGTCGCTTAGTGGTGGCACCGATCTGTGTACCGCCTTTGTCGGCGGTGCGCGCACCTTGCCGATCTATACCGGTGAGATTCAATGCGCGTCCCTTGGCGCTAATGTGCAGGCCTTCGATGAGGAAGCAAAGCCGGTAAGGAATGAGCTTGGGGAACTGGTTATCACCGAACCGATGCCGTCCATGCCACTCTATTTTTGGAATGACGAGAACATGACGCTGTACACAGAAAGTTATTTCAGCATGTATCCCGGTATCTGGCGCCATGGCGATTGGATACGATTTAACGACCGTGGTGGCTGCGTGATATTCGGCCGCTCGGACTCAACCATAAACCGCCAGGGCATACGCATGGGAACCAGCGAGATTTATCAGGTGGTGGAATCTTTCGATGAAATACTCGATAGCCTGATTATCGACCTGGAGTTCCACGGTCGGGAATCTTTCATGCCACTGTTCCTGGTATTAAGAGAGGGGGCGAGCCTGGATGAAGATCTCAAAACCCGAATACGCGATAAGCTGCGCCGCGATGTTTCACCGCGCCACGTGCCCAATGAAATGCTGACAATTGAGGAAGTGCCTTATACCTTAAGCGGTAAGAAGATGGAAGTGCCCATTCGTAAAATCCTGCTTGGCATGGAGGTCGATCGAGCGGCGAACCTGGGTGCGATGCGTAATCCTGAAGTAATTAATTATTTTCTGGAATATGCCCGGGAAAAATAGGGACAGACCCCATTTTTACCCCCCACAAGCAATCTAACCAATCCCAATCACGATCAAAACTGAATAATCCTGCTTATTACAGCCATCGACCCCGGGCATCGCCGCTCCTGGTCGAACAGGAAAGTCTGACTTCTTCGCTGTGGCAGGCGAGCACGAAGGAGCACCGTTTGCCGGCGTGTAACGACCGGAGCGGCAGCGCAGATGGGTCACGTCATAGATCGACGCGTTGTTGTCGAGCTCCCAATTCTGAGTACCGTCACTGGACATGGGATGCACAGTCAGCGCAGCCTGAGCCCGGCGGTCACCGGTGACCAGATAAAGACCAGCAGGGAGTGGGAATTCAGGTTGTTCCATAATCAGGCCATGTTCCTCCAGCCACCAATTCTTGCTATCGAAGGTCCATTTTGCCGGGGCAACACCGCCGTTGGCCTGCAATCTGTCATAGTCATCCAGATCGACACCACGGGGACCAGGGTCTTTGCGCCATAAACCCCACTCCTGGGCATTGCTGCCGGATTGTGCCTGGGGATCACTCAGGGCGGCGATGTACTGGGGTGGAATACGTCTGAATTTTGATCGGCCCGATTGTGCCAGTGCAGCTGGGGATAGCATGAGCGTTGCCGCCGCCGCAGTGCTGGCGACCAGTAAGTCACGTCGACTGACTCTATCATCGACCGGATGGCCTGATTTGGCCCGGCCGAACAAATCCTGTTCTTGCTCTCGGCTCATAGCAGTCTCCTCCCTGGGGTTATAAATGGGGTCAGAGTAATTATACAGTATTGTATATTTACTCTGGTCTCATTTTTATTAAAACGTTGCCTGCAGGCTGAGGACGAAGTCCGGAATTACCCTGTTATCCTGAATATCTATCCGCCTGATGACACCATCGGCAATATTGCCGTCATAAAAAGTTTTGTCGAACGTGCGTCCATCTTCATTTAGAAAATGCGCTGCTTCGAAACGCACTCTGATATCGGAACTGACGTTATATTCGGCAAAGGCGCTGGACAAATGAATTTCGTAATCGGTTATCTCGTACAAAGATACATCCTGGCGTAGTCGGCCGCTGCGCCGGTGCGCACTGAAGCCGTAGGCAAAATTAGTGTTCTCAAGGTCGTGGCGGAAACTCACCCTGACGTAATGGGGGGTTGAGTTGCGCGATGGGCGCTTCGCGCCCGTGAACGGATCGGTGGTCTCTGAATCTTCATAGGTGTAGGAGACCGTCAACACCGCAGAAGGAAAACCAATAAAGCCAAAGCGGGTATTAAGATCAGCCTCCAGGCTTTTTTTCCAGGCAGAACCTATATTTCCCACACCGGAGTCATCGATTCCAATCAGAATTTTGCCGATATGATCAGAAATGTTCTCATACAGAGCCTTGAATTCTACCGAGCCGCCATCATTGGCAAAACGTCGTTCGTAACCCAGGGAATAGGACCAGGTCGACTCCGGCTCCAGGTCTGGATTACCGAAATTGATGATATCGTCCTCGATATTGCGGCTGGCAACAAAGTCATTGAGATTAAGCTGGCTTACAGTACGCTCTGTTAACAGTCGGAATTGGTCGGACGCAGTCAGATCATAGCGAAGTTCAATACGCGGCTTGAGATACCGGAAACTGCGTTCGTTGGTCTCGCCCTCCCTGTCTTGAAATATAGTAGAGAATTCCCCGGTGAGGGCCGATTGCAGGCTGAGCTTATCTGTCAGGAGAATGCTGTGAGTGACGAACACTTCATAGCGATCTTCCTCGACGATGGCACGACCTCGCAGATCGTTATTAAAGGCAAAGGTTCTATCCAGTGTGTTAAAGGCGGCCTCGGCGCCATATTCCAGGGTATGACGACCAAAACTACTGGTCATGGCAGAGCGCACAATGGTTTCGCCCTCATCATAATCGGCGGTACTTGAGAACAAGCGAGTGCTTGCCCCATTCGCTAATGTATCCTGAATGATTTCGTCCCTGTTCTCGGTGCGATTCACTACGAACAGCGTTTTAAGCCGACCAATGTTCCCCACTTCGAATTCCAGATCGCCGCCGATTTCAAATTCCTGATTCTCAAAGCTGAAGTCACCGTCTTCAATAACAAATGAATCCTGGGCAGCACCGCTACCGACGAGGAACTGGTCCTCTAGCCTATCTTCAGTTTTTTCATTATCGGAATAGAATGCATTCAAACGCAGACGCGTACCATTTTGGAATTCGTAACCGAGCGTTCCGGTGTAGATATGGTTGGCTTCGTTTTCTTCTGTAACCAACGCACGGAACTGACTCGGCGTACGATCTGGATCCAAAACATCCTCGTCGACATTTCTGAGCCGCGGGCGAGTGTCGTACTGGTAACTAAGACCGTAATCGAGCAGTCCGCGAGAATCATTGTATGAGGCTAGTATCTTTGGCTCCATCGACATCCCATCGATTTCTGTGACACCGACATCCAGGAAACTGGAGGATGAATCGTTTGCCCCCTCCTGCAGAATCACATTATAAATAATTCCTTCATTGCGAATATCGAGACCTTCCGCGTTGCCCCGGATCAGTTCAATTCTTTCGACCTGTGCAGCCTGAATTCGCGCCAGAGCGGTAGACATATTATTCACCTTGCCGGACATACGTCGGCCATCGATCAAGACCTGTACATCGGAAGAACCAAATCCTCGGTTATTGTTGCCCTGTGATCCACCCCTACGACCGAGAATGGACGCGCCGCCCGGAATATTACGGATCATATCCGTCAAGGTAACCGGGCTATATTGCGAAAAATACGCCATATCGTAAATGACGGTTGATTGATCCTGTTCCTGTGCAGCCACCGAGGTCACAATAGAGACGCACAAAATCAAGACCCATAGAATCCATGACCCAGAATTGATGTGAGGGAATCCTGCAGGAGAAATGTTGCTATGGTCATGCATTTTTCAATTCTTCCAGTTTCTGTAATCCTCGGTCAATATGAATACCCACAGTAGAGCACAGGGGAGAATAAAAGCTAACTACACCAAAAATAGTGACAGACCACGTTTTCAGAAACATCTAAAACATGATCTGTCCTTTTGACCTATTTCTTCTTGGCTGTGAACGTGCCCCCCAACAAGCCACCGGCGATGTCGAGCGTACCCGACCAGACACCTTCGTCGTCGAGCGTGCCTTTGTAGATGACCGGGGCCGATTGACCCTGCAGGTCCGCCTCGAACGAGATTGTGACGGTGCGTCCATCCACGGTACCCGTAATATCATTCTCACCGAGGGCGTCGGACGAATAGTGTCCAGTGAGCTTCATGCCCTCCTGGACCAAGGTAAGTTCGGGCATGGTCACGCCTTGGTCGGTCGATACTTCCAAGGTCCATGAACCGGTCATGCTCATCTGTGCGTTGGTCTGGGCGGCGACGGCGAACATGATAGTAATCGCCGCAATCAGTGTGCCTACGAAGCGCATGTTGTTGAGTCTCATCTGTGTCTCCTGTGACTATATGGTAGGGTTGAGTGATTGTGTATTGGAAGATTAATAGCTATCTCCTACCAAGTCCACGCCTTCTGTAGCGGGAATTGCCATCCTGCTTGCAATAGAGTGAATTCGGGGTCAGGTCTTGCGTGTTAGCACGCCCAATTTCCTACGCTAACATGCAAGACCTGACCCCGAAATTCCTGACCCAGAAATTCCGCGCCGGCGGTCACCAACTGATTGACTCCGCTACAATTTTGAGCAGACGATGGATGTCGTCAGGGTAAACCTCGCCTATATTTCCGATACGAAATGTCTCGACTTCCGTCACGTTGCCCGGATAGATCACGAAGCCTTTGTTCTTGAGTGCCAGGTAGAACTCTTCAAAACAATATCCCGCGTCGTGGGGGCTGATGAAGGCAGTGATAATCGGGGACTGGCATCCATCTGGCAGTAGACATTCAAAACCCAGCTTGCGCATGCCGTCAATCAGCAGGCGCTGGTTTTCAGAATACCGGGCGGAGCGGGCCGCAACACCACCTTCCTCCCGTAATTCCTTCAGCGCCTGGGAAAAGGCGTGAACCACATGCGTCGGTGAGGTAAAGCGCCATTTACCTTCGTCTCGCTCCATGGTGCGCCACTGCTCATACATGTCGAGGCTCAGCGAACGTGCCTGCCCGGCTGTGGACTCGATCACTTCTCTTCTGGCGATGATGAAGCCAAAGCCGGGAACGCCCTGAATACATTTGTTAGCGCTGCTGACAAGATAGTCCGCCTGCATTTCTTCCATGGACATGGCGATGCCGCCAAAGGAACTCATGGCGTCCACGATATAGGTTTTGCCGAACGACTTTGCCAGCTTACCGATGGCTACAATGTCATTGAGCCGGCCGGTGGTCGTTTCACAATGAACTACAGCAACATGTGTAATTGTCGGGTCAGCTTGCAGCGCGGGCTCTATCTGCCCAGGATCTACAGCGCCAATTTCACCGAAATCGATTACAGTCAGCGCAATGTCCAGATGCCTGGCAATCTTGGCCATACGATGTCCGTAAGCACCATTGGCCAACACCAGAAGTTTGTCTTCTTTACCCAGTGCCGTGCCAATCACGGATTCCAAACAGAATGTTCCACTACCTTGCATCAGCACCGCAGTGCAATCCAGATTTCTGGTAGCCAGCGACACCAGTTCAGCGCGTATCTCCTGGACAATGCTGTTGTAGTCCTTATCCCAGGTACACCAGTCCCGTAACATCGCGGATTTTACCGCCTGACTGGACGACAGAGGTCCGGGGGTAAGCAGGAGATAGGGGTTTTCTGGAAATTCTGGACTCGTCATTACCGGGTCTAGGGTCTCTCGCCGCGAACCAGGCGGGCATTGATGTCATCGATGACTGCTGGCAGATCTACGATGCTATCAATCACATAGTGGGCACCGGATTTGCGTAACATCTCCCGTGTTTGTTCTATGCGGCGCTCAATTTCAATCTCGGCAAGGCTGTTCGCTTCCTCGATACTGTTGATGTTCAAGTAGTTGCTGTAGCGCGCTACACCCACTGCCCAACAACCTGCATTCAGGCCTTCGCCAACGCCGGAGATGGTGTCATCTACTTTTACTACTGACTGGATGGAGGTGATATCCATCAGGTCCAGATTCTTGTAGACCATATGAGGTTTCGGGCGCGCACCATTTACCACCTCATCACCGGCGACCGTGGCATCGGGACTGAATCCCTGTTTGCGGGCATCCGCCAGCAAAACATCTACCATCGAGCGCACGAAACCGGTAGATACACCGAGCCTGATGCCGTCTTTCTGCAGTTGCTGGGTCACTTCCGCAACGCCAGGTAGCAGACCGGTGTACTGGGGGAGGCAAGCCAACTGTGCAGGTACGAACTCTTCGAACATGTTGGCGACGTCGTCATCGGTGGGGTCGCCACCCTTGATTGAATTCCATCGTTCCCGGATTATCGGGTCTTCGGTTAGCGCCTTGATGTGTAGATCCTTGCGCAAACCCATGGGGCCACGCGCCTCCAGCATGCTGATCTCAACACCTTGGTTCTTGAATACCTCAACGAAGACTACGGCAGGTGCTATCACGTAGGCATCGGCGGTGGTGCCGCTCCAATCGAGGACGGCGGCCTTGATTCTGCCACGGTATTCCCTGTTGTAGTTAAAATCTGAATTGCTGCTCATTGCCTGCTCCCCGGTTATTACTGTACTAACTGAAAACGCGGTCTGCCCTCTTTCAATCCACCCCTTTGCGACTAATTGTCGCAAGCGTTAAAACGAAAATCAGTACTAATGCGGCTACTCCTGACCATAGATTTCGAACAATCCAGCTGGCGAGAGGATTTTCTTCCAATTCAATCAGGTCACTACTCGCCATTGCTCCCGCTGTTAAGAGTTCGCCTGGTAGCGCCGGCGCCTGGATCAGAGCCAATACCTCAGGAGCTAACTGGTAGTCAACACTGACGAATTCCGAGAATTCACCAGTAATTGGACCGGTATCGTAGATGACACTGAAAGGCTGGGCAATATCTATTGCAGGATCGAGAATCATTACGGCAGCGAACTGAACCTGGCCGGCAATTTTGCCTTTCTTGCCGCTGCCAGCGAAGACAAACCGATCTCGACGATTCGGATAAACGCTACCGTTTTGCAGAACCGCCAACCTCAGCTGTCGCAGCATCGGGGCGTTCCCACCGATACCGATCAACAGCATGCTGCCGTCCTCAACACGAATGCTGGCTTCCCGATCGGCGTTGGAATAATCCGTCGCACCCACCAATAATTCACCGAGCCGGTAGTGGCCCATGTAGGCCACGAAGAGTCGCAATTCAGTGAGATCATCGAGAGGGACAAGAAGTTGTTTTACAAAATCACTCTCTATCAATTCCTCCCAGGATTTCTGCTGCAGTGAAAACAGCACTTCTGTCTCGTAGTTCGCTTCAGCCACGAATGTGGAATCAGCAAGATACGCTGTGGCGACCCGGCGAGCAGCATTGCGTATGCCTCTAGCAACAGCCCAGCTGGAAATGGTGGCCCGCGACATGCCATCGATGTCTCTGCCAACCCGAAATTCTTCTTCGATGTTCTTGTTTCTGAATTGCTCAGGAAAACCCGAATCCTCAATGAAATCACCACGTAAACTCTGGTAAGACTCCCGATAGTGCAAAATCTTGACCCCGGTGAGTCGTCCCTGCAAGTCCATGCCCACCAGCGTATCGATGGGACCGCTGAAACCAAGCTGTACCGGTGGCAAATCCGGTGTGGTAAACACATAACCGATCAATTCCGGCTCGATAGTCCCCGATGCTGTTTTAAAGGCTCTGAAAACGGGCGGCTCACCTTGCTTGGCGGAAAATATGTCAGCAGCAGGCATAACCTCTCGCAACCAGCTCGCATCCGGGCTCTGCCATTCGGCTTGAGCAAACCCCGATGGGTGCACCATCCAGGCTAATGAAAAACATAGGGCGAGGAATGAAAATCCTGGAAATTTGGGGAGTCGCCGAGAGACTTGAGACCACATAGAATGATACCGGAGGACACTCACAACTTAACAATTTTATTAGTTTTATTCTGTAGTGGCAAAGTATTTTGGTCCACTTTTTCGGAAGAAAGTTCGAGGGGAAAAATTAGGCGACGGCTTCATTTTTGTAAGCAATGGATCTAAAGTTGCTAAGTTGCAGGTGTCCCCAACTTCACCGTCTTCTTTATTTCCCCGCTGCGGATTTTTTCCAGGTACTGATTAACCTCCCGTTTTACCAGCGGTGCGAAAAAATACAAGCCGATAATATTGGGAATCGATATGAGAAAAACCATGGCGTCGGAAAAATCTAGAACAGCAGTTAACTGGATCATGCATCCCAGCACGATAAAGCCGCAGAACACCACTTTAAAACCGAGTTGTGCGAGGGAAGAATCGCCAACCAGATAGATCCAGCCCTGCAATCCGTAATAAGACCATGCCAGTGTGCTTGAGAAGGCAAACAGCAGTCCTGCCAGAGCGAGAGGGTAGGGCGACCAACTTATATGATGCTCAAATGCGGCAGAGGTTAGTTCTATGCCCTCCAGCCCCGAGTCCATTAATCCGGCGGGGTAGGCAGTGGCAACAATGACCAGGGAGGTTAAGGTGCAGATCACCACGGTATCTATGAAAGGTTCCAGCAATGAAACCAGCCCTTCAGAAGCCGGTTCGTCGGTGCACACAGCGGAGTGGGCGATAGACGCCGAGCCGATGCCGGCCTCATTGGAAAACACCGCGCGCTGAAAACCAACCACCAGTGCACCGACCATTCCCCCGGTCACACTTTGAGTGGAAAAAGCCTCACTGAATATCAGTGAAAAAGCCCCCAGCAAATGCTCTGCACTCATGATGAGAATCACCAACGCCGAGACCACGTAAAGAATCCCCATAAACGGCACGATCTTGCTCGCCACCTTGGCAATTGAGCGGATGCCGCCGATGATCACAGCGCCAACCGTGAGCGCCATCATCAAGCCGAATAACCAACCGCGTTCGCCGAAGAAGCTTTGTTCACCACCGGTTATATTGACGAATTGTACATAGGCCTGATTCGACTGGAACATATTGCCGATGCCGAAACAACCAATGACCAGCGCCAAGGCGTAGAAGCCCCCAAGCAGTTTTCCGGCTCTGGGAAGGTGACGGTCGGCTAACAATTTCTCCAGGTAATACATGGGACCACCAGAAACTGAACCGTCAGGATTATACTTGCGATACTTGACACCCAATGTGCATTCAACCAGTTTCGTCGACATACCCAAAAAGCCCGCAAGCATTAGCCAAAAAGCCGCCCCCGGCCCACCTATGCCAATCGCCACGGCGACGCCGCCAATGTTGCCGATGCCCACGGTGCCTGATATCGCAGTGGATACTGCCTGAAAATGTGAGATTTCACCTTTGGCGGCAGGGTCTGTGTAGTCACCTCGAATCAGTCTGATCGCTTGAGCGAATCCACGAATATTTATAAAGCCCATATACAAGGTGAAAAACAGCGCCGCGGTGACCAACCACAGCACAATTAATGGTGTCGCCTGGCCGAAGAAATTTATCTCGAAGAGAACCACAGAGGACAGCGCCGCAGTGATCGGGCGAACCCAGAGTTCTACGGTTTCATCGATCGATGCCCCTGCAGCTGGCTGAGCAACAAGCAGCAGGAGCAAGCTTGCATAAAGGCGATGTACTAATGGCATGTGGCTCGGCTACCTACTTGGAAGAGTCGAGGTGTTAATGATCCCTGAGTAAATCGGGTCACAAATCCGATCATAATTAAAACGCTGTCGCAAATGTTTGGGTAGTCTACCTCACAATTCAATTACTTGCTGCGTGCCATAGCAGTCACTGTAGGATATCGGCTGAACATTACACTGAGTTTGGAATAGCTGTGTTTAACGAAAAAGGGTGTATGATCTGTTGGTTTCTGGATGTCAATTGAAGAATTGAGTGATGGAAAATTGCTGAATCGGCTTGCCAGCCCAGGAATGCATCAGATCGAAGCGGCGCGACGAAATTGATATTGATGAAGATCCCTAACCAAGACCTTTCTGACTTTTGATGAGGAACGCATGATTACGAGTAAACCTATGGCGGGCGCTCTCGGTGCAGAGGTCGAGGGAATCGACCTTACTCAGACACTTTCAGTGGCCGATTATGAACAAGTTCGCAAATTGCTGGTCGAGCATGAAGTGATTTTCTTTCGTGACCAGGATGTTTCTCCGGCTCAACAAAAAGCCCTGGCCAAGTCCTTTGGTCCTCTGCAGACCCATCCCGCCTACGGCACTGTCGAGGGCTTTCCGGAAATCACCGTCCTGGAAAGCACAGCTGAAGAACCGACCAAGATCGAAGCCTGGCATAGCGACATGACATTTCGCCTGCATCCACCGTTGGCTACGGTTCTGCGCTCGAAAATTATTCCCGAGCGTGGCGGCGATACGCTGTGGTCTAGCATGACTGCAGCGTATGAAGATCTTTCCAGCCATATACAGCAATTATTAGACGGGCTGATGGCGGTACATGATTTTCGATTGGGTTTCAAAGAAAGCCTCGAGGAACCGGGTGGAGCCGAACGGCTCGCTCAGGCAGTCAAAGACAATCCACCGGTTGAGCACCCGGTAATTCAAACTCACCCGGAAAGTGGCAAAAAAGTTATTTTCGTCAATAGCTTGTTTACTACTCACATCATCGGCATGAAGAAAAAGGAAAGTCGAGCGGTGCTGGACTTTTTATTCGCACACGTCACCACGCCTGAGTTCACTTGCCGGTTTAACTGGACACCGGATTGTATTGCACTATGGGATAATCGCAGCACCCAACACAAACCCATCAATGACTACTTCCCGGCGCATCGGAAGCTCCACCGAATCACCATCGATGGCGATCAACCCTATTAAAGACTGCTTGGGGACGTATTCGGGATTTTAAATCAAGCTGCATCTGACGAGATAAAATCTGTCATCCATTTGCCTACCTGATAGGCGTCTGTTGTTTGTTCAAGCGACTCCATGCCTTGCTCATAACAGGATTCGCCAAAAACCTCGCGGCGCAATTCCAACAGGGATCGAGAAAACTCACGTTTGAATTCCGGATGGCCTTGCAGGGTCAGAATATGATCTTCGATCTGGAGCATGGAAAAAGGGCAGAAATCACTACTAGCCAGTACGACACTGGATGGCGCGGGTTCAATTACCTGGTCCTGATGGCTGCAAACCAGGTTAAAGCTACTTCCTGCTTCACCATATTTTGGTGCAGCTTCCGTAAATTTCGATCGATGGATGCCAACCCCCCAGCCGTTATCAGATTTTTCGGTTCGACCCCCGAGAAAATGCGCCACCATCTGATGACCGAAACAAATGCCCACCAGTTTTTTCTTCGCCCGATGTAAACGCTGTATGAAGTGTCCGAGCTGTCTGATCCATTCGACATCATCATAAACGCTCAACTTGCTACCGGTAATCACATATCCATCGACTTCATCGATGTCGCCGGGATATTCACCTGACATGATCTCGTAGCTGATAATTTCTGTATTCGGATCAGCAGCAAGCAAAATTTCACGAAACATCTCTGGGTATTCCCCAAAGTTATCTACCAATTCGGGCCGAACATTGTCGGCTTTGAGTATGCCAATTTTCATGTGAGAGTCTTGTCTGATTTTAGCTAATCTTAGATGAATAAATAGGGGCAGACCACGTTTTTCATTTGTTGCAGTTATCGAGCTGCCACAGAATTCCAAAAAATTTAGTTTGTCGCCATTATCCACTCCCGGACCAATAGACGAGCGGACATAAACCAGCCAGGGGTTGACGCAATGGCGGTCATTGAACCACAATATGATTCATTGGGTCACAGCTGATGCAGATACTAGTTCCAATAGGGACGTTTGAAGATGAGGCTCGTAGCCTGTCAACCAAGGCCGGATTTAATGACATGCAGGAATTCCTGGCCAAATGCCCAAAGGCGGGCCGCGTTATCCAAGGCACGCATTGCCCGTCCAGGGAAGGGCAAGAGCGGCAGGGCTCGAGGGATTTACTACTATCACAATTAAGACAAGCCTATTCTATTGTTGTTGATACACGCGAAAGCAAGCCAGGAAAATTTGACGAACGTACATACAGGCGCAGTTAAAAAAACACGTCGATGCCATCGTCGATGAGTTTGCTTAGGAGACAAGCGATGGACGATAAGCTGTTTAAGGAACCCAATGCTAATCTGAAAGAGGCGGTGAAGATCGCTAAAGGCGCCTCGACGCCAAAATCAGTCTATGTTGTGTTGAGCCCAACGGAAATCAAAGCCGTTCGTACCAGTGTAAATATGTCCCAAGCTGTTTTCGCGCGCTCGTTTCAACTGAGTCTCGATACAATCAAAGGTTGGGAGCAGGGCAAACGCAAACCCGACGCTGGGGCAACGAACTACCTACGTATGATCCGGGCCGATCCGGAGCATGTTCAGCGGACGATTGCAGCATAGCCGAACATCAAGCTCATAATCCCACGACGGACCTAAAGAGCAAGCTTTACCGCTACCAAAAAAATGCGGACACACCACGTTTTCATTGCTGAGATAGGCCAACTCCGGCTTCAACAGGAAAACGGGGTCTGTCCTTATTTTTTGTGCAAATGGAAGAGTGGACATAAATGGACATAGCTTTTATTCTGCTTATTTACCTCGCGCTTTACCGCTGAGGCCTGAAATCTATAACCACAAGAGGTCAGTCATGGACAAGCGATCATTTCTCAAAAATGCGGGTTTGATGGGTCTTGCGGCACCATTAAGTTTTGCTCATCTAAAGAGAGCTGTCGCTGCCGCGGAGCATCTGGCTCCAGCCGACCTCGCCGGCGACGAAGATTTCTGGCTCAAGGTGCGCGGCGACTACGATATCAAGCCGGACTACATCAATCTCGAGAACGGCTATTACTGTTTCATGCCCCGGCAGACCATGGATCACCTGGTCGAGCACATGCGTAACATTAACTACGAAGGCTCGTACTACATGCGCACCGTTCAGTTTGAGAACAAGAACAGGGTCGCCGAGAAGGTGGCCGAAATTGTTGGCTGCATCACCCAAGAAGTCGCCATCACGCGCAATACCACTGAATCGCTGGATCTGATAATTGGCGGCCTGGACTGGCAGGCGGGTGATGAGGCGGTGATGGCGGAGCAGGACTATGGCGCCATGCTCAACCATTTCAAATTAATTGAAAGGCGTTTCGGCACGGTTAATCGACTGGTGTCTGTGCCAAATCACCCCAGCAATGATCAGGAAATCGTCGACCTTTATGCGGCAGCCATAACCGACAAGACTCGCTTATTGATGGTTTGCCACATGGTGAACATCACCGGGCAGGTATTACCGGTTCGCAAGATCGTCGATATGGCGCACGCGAGAGGCGTTGAGGTCATGGTAGATGGCGCCCATGCGTTTTCACACATTACTTTTCAGATGCAGGATCTCGATTGTGATTACTACGGAACCAGCCTGCACAAGTGGTTAAGCGCACCGCTCGGCTCGGGCATGTTGTATGTCAAGAAAGAGAAGATTGACAGTGTGTGGCCATTGTTCGCGGAGCGCGACCTTGAGCCCAATGACATTCGCCGACTGAATCACATCGGCACCCATCCGGTACATACTGACCTGGCGATACTGAATGCGATAGAATACCAGAACACTATAGGTCTCGATCGCAAGGCCGCGAGACTACAGTATCTGCAACATTACTGGACCAGTAAGTTACGTGATCAACCCGGCATTATCATAAATACACCGGTGGAATTGAGCCGTCACGGCGGCATCGGCAATGTGGGCGTCGAAGGCATCGCGCCAGGCGGTCTTGCGGATGCCCTCATGAATGATTACGGAATATTTACCGCTGCAATTGATCGGCCCGGCGTCAGGGGTGTGCGTGTCACGCCGAATGTGTATACCACCACCGCAGAACTCGACGCTCTGGTTCGCGCTATCAAGCAGCTCAGTGTTTGATGGGGATCAAAGGGGTCAGAGTAATTTGAAACCCTGGCTATCATGGCTGCAATCAAACTACTCTCCCCGAATATTTCAGATCTGCCCCTGCCGCCCGATATGTTTTTCCCTCGGAAGACAAATACATCTGTCCCATTTGCGTATTTCCTCGATACACTGACTGCGACCATTAAAGCCCCTTTATAAATGGAGTGACCATGACCATCAGAGCCTCTTTGAAGTTCAACGTTTGTTTGCTATTAGTATCGGTGTTTTTGAATTGGGGCATGCTGGCGAATGCCCAAGGTACAAACTCGTCATACCGTTTGCCGCCGCTTGATATCGCCGACATCGTCGACGCCGAGCCGACACCGACAGTTTCCGTTGGCCCGCAGAAACAGTGGATGGTATTGATGAGTCGCAACGGACTGCCGTCGATCGCGGAGTTGTCGGAGAAGGAATTACGTATCGCCGGTATGCGCATCAATCCGGCTAACAACGCTGCCAGTCGGCGCGCATACTACAAAGGGCTGACCCTGGAGAATCTAAGCGATGGAAGTGAGCGCAGGATCAGCGGCTTGCCGGCCAATCCCCGCATCGACTCGGTAAGCTGGTCGCCCGATGGACTTCACCTGGCGTTCGTTCTGGACCGGGGCTCCCATATTGAATTGTGGACGGCCGATGTCGATTCCGCACAGGCGCGCAAGCTGCTGGACACACCGGTAAATGCCATCTTCGGGCAACCCTACTCGTGGTTATCAGACAGTGGGACCCTGCTGGTGAAGTCCATTCCCGAAGAGCGGGGGCTCGCTCCGGTGCAGCCGCTGGTGCCTACAGGACCGATAATACAGGAGTCATCGGGTCGACCGGCCGCTGCACGTACTTACCAGGATCTAATGGTTAACTCCCACGACGAAGATTTATTCGAGCACTATGGCGCTGTGCAACTATTGTTAGTTTCTTTAGATGGTAGCAAATCAATCCTGAGTGAACCTGGGCTCGTCCGCCGTGCCAGTTCTTCCCCGGACGGCGAGTATTTCCTGGTGGAAGTAATACATCGACCATTCTCTTACCTGGTGCCAAACTCGAGATTTCCTCGCCGTTATGAGGTGTTGAATGCAAGCGCTGACATCGTCTGGCAACTGGCCGACCTGCCGCTGGCCGAAGAAGTGCCAATCGGTCGCGGTGCCGTGCCCACCGGACCCCGCTCGGTAAATTGGCGCAGCGACACCGGCGCCACACTGGTTTGGGTGGAGGCCCGTGACGGCGGTGATCCCAGGGCAGATGTAGACATAAGAGACGTAGTGCGCTCGATGGCTGCGCCCTTCACAGGTGAGCCTGAACAAATCATTGCCCTTGAGATGAGATATGCCGGCATAAGCTGGGGTAACGGCGAGCTCGCACTGGTATCGGAGAACTGGTGGAGCAGCAGGCAGATACGTACCTGGATGGTGGCGCCAGATGCAGCGTCTGCGGGCAAGACTCTGCTATTCGATCGCACCAGCGAAGATCGCTACAACGACCCGGGGTCACCGGTACTTGTAGCGAATGCCTATGGCCGCCACAACCTGTTGCTGGACGCTGACAATAGCGCTATCTATCTGCGGGGCCAGGGGGCTTCCGTCGAGGGTGATCGCCCTTTTCTTGACCGCCTTGAGCTTGCCAGCCAATCCACTGAGCGACTCTGGCAATCTACAGCACCCACTTATGCCTCCTTCATTTCCTTCCTGGACGATGATCATCAGTCTGTGCTAATTCGGCGAGAATCCCCCGGTACACCTGGAAATTATTTTCGAGTCGCGCTCGGCGATCCGGCCTCCGCCCAGGCCTTAACCCGCTTCCCTCACCCTTATCCGCAGTTGGCCAGCGTGTACAAGGAAGTAATACGTTATCGAAGAGACGATGGCGTGATGCTCACGGCGACACTCTATCTGCCACCGGGCATGTCACCGGAAGACGGGCCTTTCCCCATGCTGATGTGGGCCTATCCCCGTGAATACAAAGATGCTGCATCGGCGGGGCAAATGCGTGGTTCCCGTTACCGTTTTAACGGCATCAGTGTGAACGGCCCGCTACCATTCCTGGCCAGTGGCTATGCCGTGCTGGATGGACCGACTATGCCTATCATAGGTGAGGGCGAACAGGAACCAAATGATGGCTTTGTCGAGCAGTTGGTGAGCAGTGCCGCGGCCGCCGTTAATGAGGTGGTAGCGCGAGGGGTGGCAGAGAGGGACCTGATTGCGATCGGTGGACATTCCTACGGCGCTTTCATGACAGCCAATTTGCTGGCGCACTCCGATCTGTTCGTTACCGGACTGGCCAGGAGCGGCGCCTATAACCGCACGCTGACACCCTTCGGTTTCCAATCCGAAGAGCGAACTTACTGGGAGGCGCCGGACATCTACTTCGATATGTCCCCCTTTATGCACGCACAGATGATCAGCGAGCCGATTCTGATGATACACGGGGAGGCCGATAACAATTCAGGCACATTTCCACTGCAGAGCCGCCGTTTTTATAACGCGCTCAAGGGTCATGGCGTCAAGGCAAGGCTGGTGATGCTGCCACACGAGAGTCATGGATATCGTGCACGGGAATCCGTCATGCACACACTCTGGGAGATGAATAGCTGGCTTAATCGTTATGTGAAGGGGGAGTAGAACAAAACTAGGGACAGACCACGTTTTTCTATTCGGACGGCAATTAGCCAGTCTCTGAAATCGAAAAACGTGGTCTGTCCCTATTTATTGCAGCAGCGAATTGAATAGCAATTTATACGTCGCCCGTGGCTGACCTCGAAACTGGGGCCGGAACCCGAACAGGATAACACTACCTTCACCCAGGCGGACCTTCATCATGGCCGCCTTCTCAGCGATGTATTCTTCTTCCCCGAGAGCCCAGCCGCTCATCAAAATATCCTCTTTTGCATAACTGACAATGGTTTCCACTGGTTGCTCTGGCGGCTCCGGTGTCTGTTCTTCACCGCCTTCCTGAGTACGAGGGATAGTCACAACTTCAAACGCACGACTGTTCACGAAGGAGGTAGCCAATTCTTCTTGCGTTCCGGCTGCCAAGGGATGGCTGGTATCCACTTTGGCACGAATCAGAGAACCGGGAATAAAGAACTGACGGTCTGTGGTGTCAGCGACGGTGTTCTCGACTGGCAATCCGAACTGCTTAATTGCGAAATCACTGGCGGCATCAAGCGTGACCAGTGTGCCGCCGGCTTCCACGAATTGCTTGAGAGCGAGGGCGCCCGCGAGACCTAGCCCCCCAACATATTCGTCCGGCATGGTACCGGGCGTGTGTCCATTCAGCAGCGAGGCCGCATCCTGACTAGGTAACAGGATCGCATCGAAGCGGGATAGATCGGTTTCGCGCACATCCCGATCGAGCAATGTTTCAAACTCGAATTCATAGTTCTCGAGTAACCAACGCGTCCAGCCCTCATCCATGTTCGCTACCCAGGACTTGTACAGTCCAACCCGTACAGGTTCTTGCAGCGTAAGCGCGACATTCGATCTGCTACTCAAACCAACAAAATCCAAGCCCAATGTTGCTGCCGCTGCATTCACCCGGTAAACAGTATTCTGACCCTGATTTTCAACGATGTAGCTTCCTGCCGGAAAATCTGTGCTGCCCGCAGTAAAACCCTGCTCACTCCGGAACACACGTTCACCGGCGCGAGTCAGGCGGTTGAGCGCGTGGACATTAGCATTGGTCTGAGACGAGAAGGCAAAGCCGAAGCCGGGATCACCGGACACCGATCCGGGTTCGATGTCAGGAAAGCCTGAAAGCGCCTGGCTGCTGGCGGAGAAAGCCTCATCGATCCGCATGACTTCCACCCCCATCTGCATGGGCAGAGTCCAGCCGGCAAGATCGTAAGGGGGATCTGGCGGGCCATCGGGCGTGCGGCGCCGGTCCGGGTAGCTCTGTTTCTCTAAAAGGTCGATAGCGTAATTTCTGAATGCCTGGTTGCCATAGATGATGTGTGAGCCAGCTTCGAAGTTATGTTCGCCTGCGGAAAAATATTCACTGGCGCTCTCAATTTCCACACCACCGCGCATGAGGATCTCCACCAGATTTCGGGCCTCTTGCGGGTCCCATTGCTGAGCTGGGATCACATAGGCAAAACGATTCTCATCCGCCGCGGCGATGGCGTCTCGGCCCATAGAGTAAATACCATAGAGCCAGCGCGCCTTGAGATCCGCGGCGATATCAAGCACCGCCATGGAAGCGGTGAAGGTGTACCGCACAGGATCACTGAAGCGGGAATCACCTCCGGGCCAGGGGTAGGGATAGAAAATATCCTCGCCACTGGTAGGAGCCGACTGCCCACGCCGGGGATTCCCCACCTGCTCCGGTCGTTCTTCAGGATCGTAATAACGTGGTGACGCCGTTGCATGAGAAGTTTCAGTCAATAGGCCAATCATGTTGTGAAAATAGGGTACGGTGCGCATGCCACCATTCCACCACATGCTGAAGGTCATGTCTGACACTGCCCCTGGCATCTGCTTCATGGCAAAACGGTTAGACATGGCTGAGCCAACCAGGTTAACACCGGTAGTTACCCCGGGATGTATGTTAGGGTTTACCGGGTCGGAAAAAGGCGGCAGGAAAATGCGCGCCCAGGATGGTCCGCTCTGGTGATGATTGTAAACGATTTGAGGAAACCACTGCTGGTAAAGCACTTTGCTGACAGCCGCTGTTTCTGGCATGTTGTTCATGAACCAGTCGCGATTATTATCATGTCCGACATAGTGGTGGTAGAGTTCCGGAGGTCGTGTGGTTTCAAATGGTGTCTCGAGGTTACGCTGGTACCAGTTGCGCACTATTTCCAGGCCATCTGGATTCATACTGGGCATCAGCAGCAGGATCACGTTGTCACGAATGCGTCGTGTTTCTTCACTCTCATCGGTCGCCATATGGTGCGCTAAATTAGGCAACATCTGTGACGGCGCAACCTCCGTGGCGTGCAGACCACCATCGATCCAGACGACAGCCTTGCCTTCCCTGGCGTACTGGCGTGCCGTTTCCTCGTCGATTCGGGCGGTTGCCAAATCGGTGCTAATTTGTTGCCAGCGATCCAGCTGAGCCAGGTTGGCCTCACTGGATATAAGCAATAGCAGCAATGGTCGACCCAGCACCGTATTACCAATTTCCTGCAAGACCACTCGTGGGCTCGCAGCGTCAAGCTGCCGATAGTATTCCAGCAGCTGATCGTAACTGGCCAGTTTGTAGTCATCTCCTGGTTCAAAACCGAAAACGTCACTCGGCGCAGGCGCCTGGGCGGCAAGGGTTGAGGGCAGCACCAGGGCCACAATTACGACTACCAGGAAGCGCTCCGCGGCGCGTAAATATTTCATGTGCTACTCCCTCTTTAACCAGTCAGTTTCGACGCAGTGTAGATTAGTCCAGGTATTATCGTTAAGGCAAATCAGCAATAGAGACAGATCCAATTTTCCAAATGGGCCAAGTCTCAATAGGAAACTAATTCTGTCCCTGTTGATTTCTGCTTCGGTCTAATTGCTTGCCAATTTGGCGAAAGCCGCAACCTCTCTCTAATACTTTGAGCTGGATGTGCCTAAAACAGGGAGTGTACAATGGCAATTACCGCATTTGATACCTACAAATTTATACGCCGCCTCGAATAGGCTGGTATGCCAGTCGAGCAGGTAGAAGTTCAAGCCGAAGTACTGATGGAGGCCTTCACTGTGAATCTCGAAGCATTGGTAACCAAGGAGTATCTGAACTCCCGCTTCGCCGAGCAGCAGGCTTATACGGATACCCGTTTTGCGGAACAAGGAGCAAGAATTGATTGGGTGATCAGATATTTTGGCTGGACCCAGGCGGTAATACTGACAGCGGTGATATTTCCCTACCTGCAACGACTATTCATGCTCTAAATATTCCAGGCCACTCTCAACTTAACAACTTAACGAATACAGGGTCAGGTCTTGCATGTTAGCGGGAAAATCAGGAGTGCTAACATGCAAGACCTGACCCGCAGTTCCCTAACGGAATTTCAAAACCGCTGGCCTCAATAGCCGCGCGGGTCATTTGGACCACATTCACGTCCAGTTCGATGTCTTCCAGTGGCGCATCGGCTGAATCAGTTTCTACTCTTACGATTGATTCGATGACGTCCATACCTCGAAAGACCTGCCCATAGATCGTGTAATTATTATCCAGCCGAGGAATACCTTCGGGGTCCTGGACAATATAAAACTGACAGCCCGCAGATAGCTTTCCGGGGTTATCATCGCGGCCCGCCGCAAAGGTGCCGTAAACATGTTTCAAGTTCTCTCGAAACTCTGGCTCCAGAAGATGAATGGAATAGGCAAAACCTTCCGGTGTGTCCGGGCATCCGCCCTGAGCCACGAAACCCTCTATCACCCGATTAAAGGTGTAGTCATCCCAATAACCGGCCTCGGCCAATTCGATAAAATTGATTCTGTGCTCAGGCACGTCCTGGTACAACCAGATTAATATATCTCCCATAGCGGTTCTAATCTGGCCCACCTGAAATTGTGCGGTAGATGACGTACAGGAACTCAGTAACAAAACCGAAAGGGCAAAAAAACTAATTGTTTTCACGGGCCGTATTTCTCTAGAATGATCGAGATTCAAGATTGGGCAGAATTTAGTTGCTCCGCCTCGATTTACCGAGCCTACTCTGGCTCCTTTGATTCCTGCATTCAACCAGTATGCCCAACTTCCCGGCATTACGTGCTGGTGAAATGCTCGCTGAGGAGCCTGCCGCCGCCATCACGGTAATCAACGTCCATTTCTAGGGTGTTGCCTTCCAGGACAAAATCGACCGGCCCACCATCCACAAAAACTTCCAGCTCGCCGTCACTGCCTCCGAAGGTAAGCAAGCACAGACGCTCTATACCATGATTCACCGTCAGCAGCCATTCACCCTGCAACTGGGCCAGGCAGCTACTCGTCAGTACAAGCGTGAGAAAGAATCCGAGAATACTCGCCTTATTCTTCACTATTACTTACTCCTCAATCATCAGGTGTAATGACGGTGCCGTTTTCCAGGGTCATCGTCCTGATCCACAACTTTCGACTATTTTCTAGTCCCAGGTTGCCCTGGAGCATAACTCTTTCACCTACCTTGAGAGTGTCCCTTCTCCAGCCAGCGCGGAGCAGCATGCTGACGGCATGGGTCTGTGCATCCCATATTTCTTTTTCACCGTTCTCATTGGTGACGGCGATGAAAACGCGGGTATGAGGATTAACGTAGTGCACCTCGACAACTTCGCCGTCTTTGGTGCCGAACAGTTCATAGGAAAATTCTGCAGCAAAACTGTGATGGGCTGCGGCATTCATCACATGAGTAATCAGACCGAGTAGGGTCAGACAATTAATGAGTATCCTCATGGCATTTCCCCAGAATTCCCCTAAAAGACGGGAATTTCCATAATCTGGCTAATATACAAGTGTTCGCCGTCAGCCCATATTAGACCATTTAGCCTAATTCACTAAGAGACATATCTGCTATTTTAATGTGAAGCAGAGGAGTCTCGAAATGAGCATGTCAAACACCGAAAAATACGTCAAGGATATTCGCCGTAATACTCGACGCAAGTTTTCGTCCGAAGAGAAAATCCGCATTGTGCTAGACGGATTACGGGGTGAGTATTCGATGGCAGAGTTATGCCGTCGTGAAGGGATCAACGCCAATCTCTATTACCGAGGGAGCAAAGAGTTTCTTGAAGCCGGAAAGAAACGTTTGTCTGGTGATACCGTTCGTGAAGCCAGCAGTGATAAAGTGGTGGATCTCAAGAAGGAAAACAATGACCTCAAACAAGTTGTCGCTGAATTGTACTCGCGCAACAACTGGCTTAAAAAAGTCTGACTGGGCAGGGTGTGAACGCCATTGAGATGGCGCATTCCCACAGAAAGATTCGCATCGGGCGTTTCGATCAATAGATCGTAGTGATTGGTCATCGGCAGTGGGCAAGACCTGACCCTGTACTCTCTTCCCCTAACGCTGAATATCGCTGTTTAGAATTTCCCCGTCGGGGCCCAGAATCAGCGTCCGGTTGTTTTCTACATCCACTGGATTTCGGTTGTTCCCGGCGCAAGCGTAGTCGTACACACGCGTTTCCTCCTCCAGTTTCCGGTACGTCTTGGTCACGACCCATAGCGCCGTCAGAGCCTTGTGGTCTTCTATCGTCATCTGGGCTTCTATTGTTTCGTCGTCAAGCTTACGCATTCGCGTGACGATGTGTGCCGCATCGCTCAGGTACAGGCCCGTGCGATCAAGGATCGTCCGGCCCTCGACCGAACTGTGAAGACTTACCGTGTCGAACACCAGCGTATCGCCTTCCCAATGCCCTACCGAATCCCCGGTATGAGTGGGCCACATCATCTCAGGATCCGGATGTTCGCGGCCATCTGTGTAGATCCTCAGGATACCCGGTCCATTTTCAGTCATGATCCAGACTTGTTTGGGGGTCACCGCGAACTCGTAAACATCAGGCATATTCATGATCCGCGGGAACCCGGGAGGAATCCCGCAGAAGGATAAGGGATCCGGGAACAATCCGTCATCACGAAGCTGCAGGTTGCGTACATACGTCGCCTCATATTCTGCGTTGTACGGCGGATGTTCTCGCACGCCCGGCGTGTTCGATCCGCCCCGGCCCTCAACTGTGGCTCGGTCGAAGACCGTTCCACCGTTCATGGCCCAAACGCCGCTCCAGTCGGGGAGAGAATCTCCCTCTTGCGCGTAACCAGCTTTCGGTAGGAGCAGGATAATTATGCCCAGACTCACAAGCAGGGCGCTTGCCGTTTGAAATGGGCGCAGAGTGTTGTGCCTGTGTCTTAATGTAACCGTCATGACAATCCGTTTCTCCATGGTTTCGCTACCGTTCGGACGGCCCCTCCCATGCATGGCCGTACCTGCAAAAACCCATCCGCTTTAAAAAGACGACGCAGCAAGGGCGTGCACTGGGGAACAGCGTTTACCGCTCTAGTCTTCCCATTGGCCGACGATGGTACCGTCGGGAAACTTGGCTCCGACGAACGCGCCGGCCGCAGAGCCGTTGATCATCGGTCGGATCCGCACGGTGACCTCGGCCCCCGGTGGAAACGTTGTCGGACGAATACCGCGCCGTCCCAACTGATTTGGGGAGCCCCACTCGACGCTCCATTCCTCTTCCTGCCCTTCCGCGTTTGCTGTCAGGATCTGAATCCATACGTGGGGATTCCTGAATTGAAATTCCTTGATGATGCCCGTGAACTCCTTGACTTCATCATTGCTGAAACCCGCGAAGGAGTGGTGCGCGATCGTGGGCTGAATGGCAAACAGGAATCCCGCTGCGACGAGTACTCGAAGCGCCAGGCTATTCACAAACTTCATATCGTCTACCTCTCTGAACACACAATTTCTAAATAGGGACAGATTTATTTTTTGAAGCGCTGACGCTCCCGCCCAGGAAAATAAATCTGTCCCTGTTCCCCAATAAGCAACTTCTGCGCTCGAGAATTAGACGTCTCTGCCACATACAAAACGTCTTCTGACGGGCAGGCGAGGCCATGGGCACCAGAAAATTCTCCCAGATTCCTACCTGAATTACCAATGACTCCCAGCACCTCTCCCTGTAAGGTCGCTTTGATAATGCGTCCTGGAAAAGTGGTTTCCCCGACGAAGATCACGTCGCTGCCCGGTGGGATACACAAAGAATTGGGGGCGCCGTTGGCACTGATCTCGGTGAGTTCGGTAGGCGTGGGTCCGTTAACCGCCTTCGAGCCAGGACGCACCGGGGTGGCTACGCGGAATTCACGCAGGTAATTGCCATCGGTGTCGAACACTTGAATGCGGGCATTGGAACGATCCCCCACATAGACGTTGTCAGCCTTGTCGATGGCGATGCTATGGGGGAGTCGAAACTGTCCGGGGCCGGTTCCCGGTTCGCCCCAGGATTTTACCCAGTCACCATTGTAATCATATTTGGCGACGCGGGAATTGATATAGCCATCGGTGATGTAAATGTTGCCTGCCGAATCAACCGCCACATCCGTGGGCTCGCGAAAACGGCCATCCTGGGGAGGTCGGGGTGTGTCCACATGTTCGAAGGGTCGGGCCGCTTCGGATACCGATTCTGTCTTTCTGCCGAACACCCACACCACCCTGCCGGAGGGGTCCATGCGCACCACCATGTTGGAACCTTTGTCCACGGTCCAGATGTTGTCGTTGCTGTCTATGCGCAGCCCGTGGGCAAACGACCAGGCGTATAAGCCCCGCCCGAGTTCTCGTTGATAGCGGCCGTTGCTATCAAATTCAAATAGCTGCGCAGCATGCATGCCATAAGCGGGGCCACCCCCAGAGGGGTTGGATCGGTGAAATACAAAAATATGGCCTTGTGAATTCACTGCGATGGCGGAGGCTTCACCAAAATTCATACCCTGTGGTAGCTGAAAGAAGTCGGGAACGGATTCAATCGAAATCTGCGGGGCGTATTGAGCGAGCGCGCAGGGTGCGGCAATAAATAAGCAAGCAATAGTGGTAAGCAGTCTTCTCATCGGGAAATTCCTCGAATTCAAAATTAAAGCTGTCCCTAATTACAAAAGTATATAGTAAATAGGGACAGATTTATTTTCGGTGAATGGTTGACACCAGGACGCGGGCAGGTCTAAAGATTCCTGGTAGAGTTTGCTTGGGGGGTAGCCAGCCATGCCAAGGAAAGCGAGGGTTATTGTGGCAGGGATACCGCACCATATTGTGCAGCGAGGGCACAACCGCAAGGCGGTGTTTGTCGAGGCGGATGACTATTGCTACTACCTGGATAATCTGCGGGAACGGAAGCTTACGCTGGGGATTAAAGTCTACAGCTTTTCCCTGATGACGAACCACATCTTAAGTGTATCCTCAACCTTCCGTGGCAAATGGCTCTATCTGAGTTATAGCGCAAGCATGAATTACTTCTAATTCCCATGCTAACAGGCAAGACCTGACCCTGTACTCTCACTTATACTGGTTAAGCTTCCCATACATCGACACGGAGGATGCGCAATGAAGAAGCGAGAGCTCGCTGGGATCTTGATCGGAGCGGTGCTACTGGTCGGAGTGCTGAGCTGGATGTTCACGGCTCCCTACCTCGGCAATACGGGACTTGCCCGCACCCCCGGCGTAATTCTTGGGGGAACACCAACTCCGGCCGAGGCTGACTTCACGCCGCTCAATGAGAGCGTTCGGCTTCCTTTGCTCATGAAGCAAAGCGGATTCCCACCTTTTGTTACTTATCTGTCCTGGGTGGGCACTGCTGATGGTGTAATCACAGCCACCCACCCGGACGGAGCACTATGGGCGCAGCACGTGAGGGACCACGGTGGTGATGGATGGCTGCGGATTGGCGAAGCGACTTATACGATGGAGGCCATCGAAATTTTTGGTGACGAGGCCATCGCCATGATGGAGCAGTGGGCCGCCAAGGTGGGCATGACGCTAGATGATTCACTCTACGAGGGGGCAGCGCCGCTCCGCGACTTTGAGGTCTTTTTCTGGAAGCCTAGATAAAAGGCAATAGGCAATAGGGGACACTAATAGTTTAATAGCTTAAGGCTGGTGATTAGGGCTAGTTTGTCGTTAAGCTATTAAACTATTAGTGTCCCCTAGTTCGGCACTAGTTCCGGCATTGCTTACTTTTGTGGGCAAATCAGAAACTTTTCCCCCGTTTGTTTCATCACGTATCGCTGTACAGTCTCAGCTTGCAAAGCTTCAGAGAGAGAAATTTCGTCGCTGTAGTGGCTTGCAAAATTAGTCTTTAACTCATTGGCTACGCGGGTGCGCAAACGAGCGGCTACTTCCATTCCTGCTTTGGCAAGAAAATTCGGCAGCAACCAACCACCAACCCCCCAAGCCATTCCATAGCCTCGATTAAGAACTGTGGCAGAGGTGTCGAGACCACCGTAGAGATACACTTGTTTGTGTTTTATCGAGCCATAAATACTGTAGCCGCCAGGTGTTCGAGCGGCCGCCGCTTCCATGCAAGTGAGTATACTGGATGCAAGCGAGCCACCGCCGGTCGCATCAAACCCAAGCGTAGCACCTGTTGCATGGATGGCATCTGTTAAGTCAGCCATGAAACTATCCGAGCTGCTATTGACCACGTATTTTGCACCCATGTCGCGCAATAGGGTGGCTTGTTCTTCTTTTCGAACAATATTCACAAGCTCAACACCATCTGCCTGACAAATTCGAACTAGCATCTGGCCAAGATTTGATGCGGCAGCGGTATGGACGAGTGCTGAGTGCTCTTCCAACTTCATGGTTTCAATCATTGAAAGTGCAGTTAGTGGGTTGACGAAACTAGACGCGCCATCTTTGGCGGTATGACCCTCTAACAAAGGCAGACATGAAGCGGCATCCACGCATCGATACTGCCCATACATGCCGCCTCCCATCACCGCGACAATTTTCCCTTCAAGGCTTTTTGCCAGTTCACTGTCACCAGTCGCAACTACGGTGCCTGCACCTTCATTACCGACAGCCAGTGCCTGGCCCAGTCTTGCTTTCATCACCCTGAGGCCCTGCTGGGATACCGGCGCAGTCAATACGGTATCATTTCCGGCCCCAGATGATTTCGCGTTAGCCATATCGGACAAGCCAAACATTACACCCAAATCTGAAGGATTTATTGGCGTTGCCTCAATCTTCACCAGTACCTGATTAGTTTCGGGTTGTGGGGTTGGCTTTTCGAGTAGCTGCAGGCGCACGTCGCCGGCATCGGTAACGGTGGAAAACATTTGAAGATAAGTGGAATTCATTGACATTTTTTGCCTCATGGTGGTTTTCGGGATTTATCTAAGTTTACGGCTCAGCGATGTGAATGACTGCTGTCATGCAGACAACGCTGCTCAACATAACAGTCACAGTAACATCGTTGTTCACTACAGGAAGACGCTCAAGAGTTTTGTTGGTTGCTTCTAGCTGTATTTTCAGGAAGTTGCGAAACGAAGCAGAGAATCGAATCACAAAAGAGTGGTGATTTTAGCCACCTTTTGTTGCTCTGTCATGAAAATTTCAAGTTGTTAGTTTTCTTTGATGCAACGTGGATCGCTATTCTGAATATTGGCGATAGTCTCACGATCTATTGGTAGAGGAGCACAGCCGTGCCCGGTTCCACAAATCAAATCCCATTCGGGTCGTGCCAGTGTGTGGCAGCCGAAGCAATTACCACCGAATTGATTGACTACTTCGGTGGTGCCGCGTAGAGCAATCTCAGAACCTTGCTCCGATACCGTCAGCTCAAAAAACTCCCAGTCGTTGGTAAGCTCATTCCAGCCAGCTTCGTGCTTGATCATGACTTCGCTTGGAATTAATGAAATTAAAGATCCAACAGGATAGCTCCCCCCACTTTCGGAGTTGGCGACCGCCACGGTGGCTTGCAGATTCCCCAGTATGTTATCGACGAAAAATTCGCCGGCGCTGGACTTCGTCATCTCAGTCAGGCACTTAAACAAATCATCTGTGACACTCAGCTGCTTGTCGGCATCCTGAGAATTGCTGTGACCGATCACAAAAAATGAAAGTAGAACTAGTGGTGTGGCAATGACTGACTTTCTCGAAAATTGGAACTTTATGCAGGTTCTCCGATGGCAGGGCTGATCGTGTATAACTGTTGGTTCGAACTATTTACTTTAAGCAGGTTTCAAACACTTGATATAGTAACTTGGTTGCGTGCGGATCTGCACCTGTTTTAAAGAAATAGGGGCAGATTTATTTTCAGTAGAAAAATAGTTCTGTCCCTATTTATTGCGTGCGTATCGAGCACCGTGGTCGCGGCCGCCCGGGAAAATAAATCTGCCCCTATTTAGCTAAAGGGTCAGGCCGCATCTGAAAATGGTAAACCTTGCTCGATGTCCCGGCACCGGTCTCCATATGAAAAGGCGCTCTGCTGCTAAAGGTTGTCCACAAACCACGACCTTTCCATCCAGCATCAGGGTCATCTATACGGCCATCAATCCACTTGGTGTAGAAGCCCAACGGATAAGGCACCCGCAAGCGAACCCACTCGCCATCATTGAGCGCTAACAGCGCGCCCGATTGATTTCCCGTATTGATCGGCGTGTTTTCACCCAGCCCGAAGGTATCGAACTGATCCACCCAGGTGTAATAGCTGCCTTCGGAGCTGCCCGACGTATCGATATTCTTGAACTGGGGCAGTGGCTCGGTATAGAAGGTCCAGCCTTCCGCGCAGTGCTGGCCTGTCGCCTCCGGGCCGTTCAACGGACCCTGGCAGAGGGAGCGGTCGAAGCTCGCCATATGACCACTGGCCAGAGCTACCCAGGCGACACCGTTGCGGTCGACATCCATACCGCGGGGCGAGAATCCCTCGATCGGATCGCCATTGGCATCGAGCGGCAGTTCATAATATTCGGTCAGTGCGGTAACGCTGGGATCGTCACCCGGCATCAATCGCACGACGGCGCCGGGATAGCTGAGGTTGGAGCCCCACACAGACCCATCTGGCGCTGGCGACACGGCGTAAAAACCGGAGTTGATGCGCTTGTCCCGCGATGGGTCAACCGCTTGGTCCGGCTCAACGTAATCTTCGTCCCGCCGTCCGTTGCCGTTGGTATCCAGAATGAACGGTGTCCACCCCTGAGCCGCCACCGCATCGCCTGTTTCCAGGTATTGGCGAGTATTCAGCCAGCCGATCACCCTGCCGCCGCCGCTGGTCCACAGGGTATTGTCTGCGTCCTCGGCGAACATCAGGTGATGGGTGCCGAAACAGGTATTGATCGGGGTATACACTTCCGTGTCCGGATCATAGACACCGAGATGTCGCCCGGAGCGTCCCAATGGAAATGCCTGCGCAGACGGGTGATCGGAGCCTTCCTGGCAGAACGCCGGTACATCTTGCGGGGCCCGTGCCCGGGCAGTGATCCAGACTCTGCCATCCTGATCCAGCATGGGATTATGTACTGTAGTCGAGGCATCCCAGATCGGTTCGTCACCCCAATAGGGTGATTCCGCCATAGGACGGGACGGCTCGGGATTGTAATCCGGGTCTTCCGGGAACACTGGGATCTGGGCTATGGTATTCGTTTGGGGATCCAGTACCGGCAGATAATCCGCGCTGTTTTCCAGGGCGCCATAGATTTTGCCGTAAGCATTCCTGGTCGGATCGCGCCTGTCGGTGGAAACGAGATCGTGCAGGTAAGCGGTGGGATCCGCCCAGTCCCATTGGGTAATGACCACGTTGCGTTCCAGGCCAGAAGGGCGTTCCGGTACCGGCGGTAACTCACCGGCCGCAATCCGGTCGGTCCAGTCGGCATACATCTGCAGCGCTCGGCCACCCATACCGGCCAGGGCCCTGCTCATGGAGCCGCCGGCCTGGCCCGATCGCACGCGACGATCCCAGGCTTCAATTGACGTATCGTAACCACTGAATAAGCCAGGTATGTTTCGGATTGCCGCGTTGCCCAACTGGTGACAGGCCAGGCAGCCGCCGCTACTCACCCGCCGCATAAAGTCAGCCTGGTTGTGAATATTGGGAGAAATACCGTTACCGTCCGCACCGGTACCGGGAAATTCACTCCTGGCCGGGATCTCCAACAGCGAGTACCAGTTCCCGGCAGGGTAATAAGCAGCGGCCGCAGCGGCATCGGGCGCGATCACCGCGTTCAGATCCAGGGATTGACCGGGAACGGCATTGACTTTCTCCGAGTCGACCAGGCCGTAACCTCGCACCCAAATGTCATACTGCGCCGCAGGCAGGTCAGGCATGAGATAGCGCCCGTCCTCGTCGGTTACAACGGTTTTTGAATAGAGAGTTGGTAAATCGTCGGTTTCGGCGATGACCCATACCCCGGCTTCAGGACCGTCAGTACTGGTGACGACGCCCCCGATATCATTCTGATCGGAGCTGATACCTGGCGCGTCGGAGACAACTGGCTCAGCTTGAGCTGAGGTTTCTTGCTCCGGCTGACCGCAGGCCGCGAGGGCCAACAGGCAAGCTGCAAGGGTGATTCTCGATAATGGTGTTTTTGTTTTCATGATTTTGCCTCTACGGTAATTAGATTTCCCGCTAGGAAAAAGAATAAATGGGGCCAGGGTAAAAATACAGTAGTTTAAGCGTAAATAGGGACAGATTTATTTTCGATGCGCCCTGAGGAATGATCGTATATGGCGAACCGCAAGCGCTATTCTCTCCTCAGGCTGTTTCCATGGAAACAGGCTCACCTCGGCATTTGGTGCGAGCATTGCCGCTTCCATGGCAACGGCGTAGGGATGTACCGGAATATCATCGGGCAGAATTAGTACGGGGGTTTGGCAGCTGCGCACGAAATCGCGCGTTACTGTAAACACGAAGTCACCATTGGTGATGTACATCTCGGTAAGGAACTGGTCTACCATTTCCATGCTGATCTCGGGCCGACGTTTGACAAACTCAGGCCCCCAACCCGCCATATTGCGTTGGTGGAATAGTTCGGGATGTTCCGGACTGAACCCGCTGGGCTGCGCCAACACCGCCGCAACGACACGATCCGGTGCGCGCTCCAGCAGGTTCCAGATAAAAGGCCCGCCGATACAAAAACCCAACACCATGAATTTGTCGATACCCAGATGATCCATCAGTCCCAGGTGGTCGTCGGTGAACGAATCCCATGGCCGCTCGATCTCCAGCGGCCCACTGGATTGCCCACCGTTGGCGTTACGCAGATCCGCCACGATAGTGCGGTACTCGCCTTTGAACTCTTCGATGGGATTAAATGGCCGGCCCCGTTTGATGCTTGCGATCGAGGAGTCCAGGCCACCGCCGGCTATAAGCAACAACGGAAACCCAGAGCCCGACTCTTCGTAGCGGATGCTAACATCGCCTCTTTCGTAGATAGACATGGCTTCTCCGGATTGCCCAATCTGTTGTGAAAACACCTGCGGTGTCGCTGCCATCAAGGTAGCGGCGACGCCGGTTTTGAGCAATTTGCGTCTGATTTTGTCCATGGTCCTGCTCCATAAGTGGTAAATGGGGTCAGAGTAAAAACAATTTATAGTACGCTAGAAAATAGGGACAGATCTGTTTTCTTCAGGAAAATAGTTCTGTCCCTTTTTATCACGTATGTACTCACCCCTTTTTCCACCTCATTGTAAGGAAGTCACCAGTTCCCAGGGAGATTGAGCCAATGCCTACACCCCTCTGTTTTCAAGACTTTGAAGTCGGCGCCAGCCATGAATTCGGCGAGTATCACGTAACGGCAGAAGAGATTATCGAGTTTGCGTCGAAGTACGACCCGCAACCGTTTCACCTGTCAGAGGAAGCCGGCAAGGCCATGCACTTTGGTGGGCTGTGTGCCTCCGGCTGGCACACCTGCGCCATGGCGATGCGGATGACCGTGGACAATATGCCGGAGGGTGATTCGGGCTCACTGGGTTCACCGGGCATCGATGAACTGCGCTGGACCAAACCGGTATTCCCCGGCGATACCTTGCGGATCAAGAGCACAATACTGGACAAGCGGGAATCCCGCTCACGCCCGGACATGGGCTCGGTGTTCATGCATAACGAGGTGTTTAATCACAACGATGAGCTGGTGATGAGCTTTAATCCGATTGTGCTGTACCAGAAGAGGAAATAGAAGCTCTTGGGGTCAGGTCTTGCTTGCTAACACGCAAGACCTGACCCCGTACTGCACCAAAAACTACTGTATATTTACTCCGACCCCATTTATCCTGTGCAAACCTGCATTAAGTAAGAGAGAGGGAAAAAAATGTTTCGTTATCTAATAAAGCTTGCTGGTGCCGGCCTGCTGGTGATAGCCGCGGCTGCGGCCAGTGCGCAATCTAATATCTACTATGCGGCCCACCATGATTATCAGGTGGTGACGGTTGCGGATGGCCTGCTGCAACCCTGGTCCATGGCCTGGCTGCCGGGTGGTGACATGCTGGTTACGGAAAAACCCGGTCGATTGAGAATCATTCGAGATGGGCGACTGTTGCCGGAAGCGGTACCGGGCGTGCCCGAAGTATTTTACACGGGCCAGGGCGGACTGTTCGAAGTCTTACCACATCCAAATTTCAGCGATAACCGCTGGGTTTACCTGAGTTATGCCAAGGAAGAAGGGGAAACTTCGGTCACTGCGGTAGTCCGAGGACGTTTCGAAAATGATCAATTGACCAATGTGGTGGAAATCTTCTCTGCGCAAGCGGTCGGCTTCGGACACTACGGTGGCAAGATGGTATTCGATAACGACGGCTACCTGTTCCTGACTCTCGGGGAACGCCAGGCTCCTGCCAGAGGGGACCTGGCCGCGCACCCGGCGCAGGATCTGACTAATCACCAGGGGGTCATTGTGCGCCTGAATGATGATGGCAGCGTGCCCAGCGACAATCCGTTTGTCGGCCGTAGCGACGCACTTCCGGAAATCTGGAGTTATGGTCACCGCAGCCCCCAGGGTCTGGCGATACACCCGGAAAACGGCGATCTGTGGGAGTCCGAGCACGGCCCCCAGGGTGGAGACGAGCTCAACCTGATCGAACCAGGGAACAATTATGGCTGGCCTGTTATAGGCCGTGGCGTAAACTATGGTGCGGTCGGCCGCCCAATCCATGAGGCCATCGGTCAGGATGGCATGACGCAACCGACCCATTTCTGGGTACCGTCAATTGCCACATCGGGCCTCATGGTCTATACGGGCGACAAGTTCCCTCTGTGGTACGGCAGCATCATTTCCGGCGCCCTGATCGGGGAGCAACTGGCACGTCTCCACATGAGCGACGATTACCGCGAAGTAATAGTCGAAGAAACCCTGGCCTATGGCATGGGTCGGCTTCGTGATGTGCGTCAGGGTCCAGATGGTTATATTTACCTGGCCATTTCAGATGGTAATGGCGGCGGAAGAGGAAATTTCGAGACCACGGCCGTCGTGCGGCTGGAGCCGATTGACTGATCTGTATTCTGGCGGTTAACAAAGAAAAGGGACTCATTTGAGTCCCTTTTTATTATCGGGACAGAATTATTTTCCCTACAGGAATAAAGGACCGGCGCCCATTTATTGCCTGGAAACAACTCTTATCGAAGCGACCATTGACTCTATTATCTGAATTTCTCCTGGGGTTACTGCCGTTTCGCTTTCGTAGACTAGGATAAGGTTCGTCGTTCGATTCGATAGCCACCATTGCAGGAATTAGGCATCATTCTCACGGTAGCTGTATCGATAGCCTGCGAAGTCACCCCACTCTTCCAGGTCGAGCTGCACCGATGAATCAACATTGGTGAAGTTTCGAAGTACTGACTCATCCGCAATAACCGGTGATTGGTAGGATACAATCGTTAGCTCTCCACTGTCCCCGGGCCGGGAGATTGTTGTGGTAGCTCCAAACCCAGGGCTATTAGCAAATCGAAGCTCATCAATTCCGTAATTCCAGTCGTCGGGGATGTCGACACTGAATTCCTGAAAGCTTAGCGCAGCGGCGGTGGCTGAACTGACCAAAGCTACAGTGATCAGCACGCAAATCAGACATCTATTTAATACAGCCCGGCCTACAATTTGTAGCAGTGAATTTCGCATTATAGTTCCAAGTAAATTCGGGACAGACCACGTTTTTAGAAAAGTCTAAGCTTTGGTCTTTTCCCAATTTTCAGTTAGCCAATCGATAATCGGAGTCTAAGGGAGGTGCGTAACTTGGAGGGCTTCCCCAAAGCGCCCCACGCAGAAACCTGCGTGTAGTTTCCTGGGTCAGAGCCCCTATTTTTTGCAGACTGGACACCAGCAGATCATAGTCAGGTCCATCTCCACCCAGTGCCACAATATCTCCCATGATCGCTTGATAATGGTCGATGCTGGCGATGCGGTACAAGGTATAAACTTCATCATAGTCACCATTTTCCACCGGAGTACTGGGTTGCAAATAGACTACTCGCCACTTACCGACCGGGCGCACGCCGATTTTTTCCATGTAAGGCCATACGCCGTCTCTGCTTATAGCATGTACTTCTTCGAAGCTGCCTTTCGTGACTTTGTCATGACTCAGCAGCAGTAGTTCGTCCCCAGGTTCCGAGCGGGCGAGTGCTACCGGATTAACGTCGCTATCTCCATCAGTTAATTCAAACTCTTCTGCTGTACCTGGCATAAAGACAGGTCGGGTTTCCGCCATGTAACCCCGCAGGAATACCGCTTCTTTCGAGCCCTGGGCAACGGTTCTTCTATTGCGCAATCCTTCGTTGTTGGCGTCATAAAGTGGCCCGCTACCGGACAGTCGAAGCGAGCCACCGGTAGGATTGTCAGGCGATGCGGCTCGGGTGGCTTGCCAGTGTTCGTAACTGGCATAGCGAGCGAAACGCAGCGCTTCGTCCTGGCCGGGGGTCTCATCTTCACCCACAGGATAGACGATTTCGAAATCGCCAATAATGCGGGCACCCAGCCTTTCGAACCAGGGCCACACGCCGGTGTAACTCTGCTCTTTCCAGTATTCATACTGACCTGCTTCGAGATAAGCATGGCGCATCATGATGATTTCCTGCTGACCAGCCCTGGGTGTTTCATTGCGCACTGGCACCTGGGCCAGGATCGTACTGCTGGTAAATGCACCGCAAGACAGTGCGACAAAAAGAATAATGCGGTTGGTGGCTTTCATGATTGCACGCCTCAAGGGATAAATGGGTCAGAGTACAAATACTGTAGTTTCAGGAACTGCTGTGTCCACTCGGCACTATAAGTTGTTAAGTTGTGGGCGCCCTTTATACTCCATTGACGACTCTATAAGGAGGATCAAGATGAGAATTCTTTGGCCCTTACTGATAATTAGTACAATTGCCGGTACTGCTACGGCACGGGACTATGTGGGTCCGATGACGGAGTGGGGTGTGCCAGACTTCCAGGGAGTATGGAAACACGCCACCATTATGCCCTTCGAAAGGCCCCGCGAACTGGGTGAGAAGCGTGCGTATACCGAGGCAGAATCTCTCAAACTCGAAGTTGCAGTTCAACAAACCTTCGATGCCGCCAATGAGCCGCTGAATCCTGACCGTTCGGCCCCGGACGTTGCTGAATCCTTACCGCCACTCGGCAATTACGACCTGTTCTGGCGCGAGGATGCGAAGTTTATTCCCACTATTGACAGCGAATTCCGTACCTCGGCAATTACAGACCCGGCAAATGGGCGCATGCCTGAACGTGTGGCCGGATTTAGCGAGCGCATGAGTGAGCGACGGGCCAGGCGGCCCGGTCGCAGTGATGGTCCAGAGGGTCGCGGTCTGGGTGAGCGTTGTCTGTTGAACGGCAATTTCTCAAGTCCGGTTATGCGGCCTAGCATCTACAATAGCCACCTGCAGTTTTCACAGTCGCCGGGATACATCAGCATCACTACCGAAATGTCACACGACACCCGCATTATCAAAATAGCGGACCAGCACAACCCGGCCGCGAAAGCGCAGAGAAAATGGATGGGCGATTCGATAGCACGCTGGGAAGGCGATACCCTGGTTGTCGAAACCAGGTACTTCAACAACTGGCAATCGATGCGGGGAGCACCGGCTGAGAATCTCACTCTCATAGAATCCTTTAGAAGAGATTCCCATAACAAAATGATATACGGCTTCACCGTGGACGACCCTTCGGTTTTCACCGCCCAATTTTCAGGAGAATACGCACTTTCAAGGATTAACGAACGCATTTACGAATATGCCTGCCATGAAGGAAATTATGGGATGGTAGGAATATTGGCTGGCGCTCGACGCCTGGAAAGTCTTGGTATAGAACCGTAGGTAGAGAGAACCGAAGGTAAATGTGGTCAGAATTGTAGGGAGAACACTAAGGGGACACTGATAAGTCAATGAGTTAACTCTCTACGATATAAACTCACATCACACTTGGAATAACAGAATCTCGCTTAAGTTATTCTCCTATCGGTGTCTCCTTTGATCAGCTGCGAGAAGTAACCCGGAAAGTCCACCAATGGTCGAATCGCACCTGATCCAGCGGCGGTCTGGGCGTCACCATGGTTTCCAGATCAGTATGTTGCAACTTCAACACTCTTGCCCTGAACGACCGGTCCATGGCTGCGGGATCCGTTTCCCGGTTCAGGGTCACGGGATAAACCAATTCACCGAGCCTCAGCACGGCCGATTCGTCCGGCCCGACTCTGGCTGCCCAGTATTTTCTGTCACAGACTGAGCAACTGAGGAACAGATCGCCTTCCGGGGTAGCCATGCAATTGAGATTAATTGAATGGGGGCGAATCCCTGCCCAAATCTGTAGTTGACAGAGATTCTCCTGGTTTGCGGTGGTCAAATTCCAATCGGTCACCGGAGCATCCACCTGCTCTCCATACAAGAATCCGCCGGGGGACGTGGCGCAAGGGCAGATACTGGAGAAAACCAGAAATCCGACACCCAGCAGGAGTAACAGTGCCAGCGACCCGCCGCCAATCCACAATTTCAAGTTGGTGTTTTTGGAAGTAAGTGCCGCATTCGTCATATCAATAGCTCCTCAATGGAGTTTCTTATTATCAGGCCTGGATTTGGAAATCAATGGGTGACACATTTGATCACCAATATTATGTTGATTACTCTCGTTAAAAATACTAGCTTAGCCTCAGGTTTGGACAATCTACGGTGAAGTGCCATGAAAATTAAATTATTACTGCTTGTTTCTACCCTGATAGCCCCTGTTAGCTTGATTTTTGCTCAGACAGCCGACGATTATGTTGTGCCACGCACACAGTGGGGCCAACCTGACTTGCAGGGGGTATGGAATTTTAATTCCAGTACACCGATGCAGCGGCCCGAACGCTTCGGAACGCAGGAGTTTCTGACTCAGGAAGAAGTTGAAGCAGATCGCCTGCGTCTAGCGGAAAACCGTATTGCGGCGGATGCGGCAGAAGCCGAACTCGTGCTTAACCCGGTAGCCCCGGAAGTAGGTGCTAGTACGGGTGGCTATAACAATTTCTGGTATGAAAGGGCCAGTATTGGTGACAACGTTCGCACTTCGCTTATTATCTACCCGCTAGACGGTCGTCTGCCTGCCAGGGTTGAAGGCGCTGCCGAGCATACCGCCAATCTGGGGCCAGATGTTCCAGGTGAGCGGCCGGTACTCGCAGTGTTCGGCGGCATTAGCAAGGACGGGCCGGAAGATCGCGGTCTATCCGAACGCTGCCTGATCGGCTTTAACTCCGGTCCTCCATTTACCGGGGGTGGCTACAACGCCAATGTTCAGATTTTCCAGAACCAGGATCATGCCGTCATCATGACAGAAATGGTCCATGACGCCCGTATTGTACCACTGCATGACCGTGGCGCTATTGACGACGATATTCGCCTATGGTCCGGTGATTCCAGAGGCTTCTGGGATGACGATACTCTGGTGGTGGTAACCAAAAACTTTTCCCAACTGACTCCCAGCTTCAGCCGCTATGGAAACGCAATGGACAAGAACCTCACCGAACGATTTACTCGGGTAAACCAATACACCATTGAATACGAGTGGACGCTGGAAGACCCTTCCACATTTACGGACAAGATTATTGCCACCATGCCAATGACCAAGGTGGCAGGCACGCTATATGAATATGCCTGTCATGAAGGCAACTATGGCATGCTCAATATCCTGCGCGGCGAACGCATGAAGGAGCGTCGCGGAGAATAGATAGGGACAGATCTATTTTTGGATCCATCATTGGATGAGAGTCGCGCTGGTAAATAATTCTGTCCCTTTTTTGGAGGCAACCATGAAAAAATACCTAGTTGCAATCATTGCCGCGCTACCCTTTTTCCTGCTGGGAGCCCTGGCACCGTCCCTGGCAACTGCCCAGGATGATTTTCCGCGCACCGCATCGGGCAAACCGGACTTCAATGGACATTACGATATTTCCACCCTGACCCCGTTCCAGCGCCCCAGTGAATTCAGCGAACGGCTGTATCTGGACGCCGAAGAAGTCCAGGCGCTGAGAGATCGTGAAATGAATACCCGCGCTCGCGACTCCGGACAGGACAATCCTGATCGCAGTGCACCGGAACAAGGCGGCAATATCGGTGCTTACAACGATTTCTGGTTCGACCGGGGCAATGATGGATTCGCCATTGACGGTCAGTATCGCACCTCCATCCTGACCTACCCTGAAAACGGGCGCATGCCACCGCGTACGCCTGCAGGCCAGGCCAAGGCCGACGCGGCGCCGAAATTCGAGTGGCCGGTAAGGGACGGTGCCTGGTGGCTGGAGACGGGTGATCAACCCTACGATGGTCCCGAAAATCAAACCCTGGCGGTGCGTTGCATCTACCACCAGTCGGCGACGATTCCCATCACGCCGCGGGTCTATAACAACCTGAAAACAATCGTGCAGACTGACGACTACATGATGTTATACATCGAATGGATGCACTGGTCTCGGATCATCCGCATTAACGATACCGAACACAGCGCAGCTGCCCTCGCCACATTCGATGGGGATTCTATCGGCTGGTGGGAAGGTGACACCCTTGTGGTAGAGACAGTTAATTTCCTGGATCAGCCCCATCAAGCTGCCGATCGCCGTGTAATAGAACGCTTCAGTCCAATCAGTGACGGCGGTCTGCTATACAGCTTTACTATGGAAGATGCCGACTACACCGACTCCTATAGCGGCGAGATGGTCTGGCCAAAGTCAGATCAGATCCCCTATGAATACGCCTGCCATGAAGGCAACTATGCCATGTCAGCGACGCTGCGGGGGGCGCGCGTGCAGGAAAAAGAACACCGTGAATAGAATAGTTTGGAATAAATCGGGGACGGACCAGGTTTTTCTATTAGTGCAGCAACACGCATATTTTAGAAATTGAATACCGTAGTCTGTCCCACTTTCTCTGGAGGAATACAATGATGAATAAAAAACGAGCCCTGATAGCAGTTGCAGTCACGACGGCTGTGTTGGCACTGCCCAGTCTTTCGGTTATCGCGCAACAAGATGACGACGAGCCGCCCGAGATGGGCTTCTTTGTCACCAGCACTACCAAGGGCGATGGCGGTAACTTGGACGGTTTGGAAGGCGCGGACGCACATTGCCAGTCCCTGGCCGCTGCGGCAGGTGCCGGCGACCGCCACTGGCACGCCTATTTGAGTACGCAGGGGGCGGAAGCGGTGAATGCACGTGACCGCATAGGATCGGGCCCCTGGGCCAACGCAGAAGGCATAATCATGGCGACCAGCGTTGAAAGCCTGCACTACGACAATTCTAATTTGAATTGGACACACTCGCTGGACGAGAACGGAAATCAATTCGCCTCACGCATAGACGGAGATCCCGACTTTTCTGAGCACGATATTCTAACCGGCTCACAAATTGATGGCACCGCGATGCCGGCGGGCCAAGACCAGACCTGCAGCAACTGGACCAGCAATAGCGAAGGTAGCGCAAGGGTAGGCCACGCCGACCGCTACTCCTTTATGAATCCAGGCTCTCCCTGGAATTCCTCCCACGGCACGCCCGGTTGCACACAGGAGAACCTCGTTGCTGTTGGAGGAGCCGGCCTGTTGTACTGCTTTGCAACTGACTGATCGTCCTCGGGGTCAGGTCTTTCCCGTTAGCACAAGAATCAAATTACCGGTTCTATTATTGCCAACAAGAAAGACCTGACCCCATGTTCGCTGACCCCAATTTGCTATTTTGACGCCGCCTCCATTTCCAGCCTGCGTGCGCCCGCCAGTATGCCCGGCATCGCATAATTGCCTTCATGGCAGGCGTATTCGTAAAGTCCGTCTTTAGTGGCGTAAAAGCTCAGCTCTGCGGTCCAGGGCTGACTATAGATGTTGCTGTCTTCAACCATGAATTGATAGAAGATTTCATTATCGGAGGCGCGGCTGAAGCGTTCGATGATGTGGCCCGCCTTGGTGATGGGTATGGAGCTTTGACTCAACTGCAGAGGATTGATGTTGACGGTTTCCACAACCAGCTGATCGTTTTCATACCAGCCGACAGAATCGCCAAACCACTGCTCGAGCGCGACCGGCCGTCGTTGGGCCCGGGCCTTCTCGGGTGAATCAAAGATGGGAATGATGCGGGCATCGTGGACCATCTCCACCAGGATCATGACGTAATTCTCGGTCTGCACGAATTGATAGGTATTGTTGTACAGCGCACCCATCATTCCCGGCCCGGCCTTGTTGCCAAACCCCAACAGACAGCGTTCCGCATTGGGAATGGCTTCCGGGCCCCGTGCATCGCCGAAGCCGGTGGCATAGCGTGCGCCGAAATTACGTCGTTCGAAATCGTATTGCGGATCGTCCAGGCGAGGGACTCGCCCGTTCTCCGGATTGACTATGTAAGAGGTACGGTACTCGCCCTTGACCAGGGCCAGGTTGGAGCCGGGATCGACCCAGAAATTGTTGTAGGCCCGGGTGCCGAAGTCATCTCCCGCCAATGCAGGCGTGTCGTTGACACCATCGCCTTCGTCCAGGCCACCCTCAAGGCCGGCGATCGGGACACTGGCGGCGAGTATCTGGGCTTCCTCAGGGGACACAACAAGAGGTTCAACTCCGCTTCGGCGATTGAGGCTGGTTAGCGACGCGTTGGTCCAGATGCCCTCGAGGTCGGGTCGTTCGGTGGTCTGCGCCAGTGCGCCAGAGCAGGCCAGAGTGGTGCAGATCAGCAAGGATCCGACGCGGGCGGTATGCTTTAGCGGGAATGTCATTGGGTGTCTCCTGAGGGTTGGGATAGATGCAATCAAAGTAATTTTAGTACCGGACTATCATTATACGATCACACGAGAACAGGGGACAGTCCACGTTTTTCTGTTAGTGCAGTAGTAGCCTGGCTAAGATCCTGAAAACGTGGTCTGTCCTCTATTTTCTGTTTCCTATTTTCCCATCGATTCCTGAAGTCTGGCCCCACGCAGCATATTCGTCATGCCATAATTTCCTTCGTGACAGGCATATTCATACAGCAAGCCATCGACTTTGGTCATCGGCACCATGACCGTAATTTTGTCGCTAAAGGTGCTTGGATCATCGATAGTAAATTCATACTCAACGGTCTCAATGTCGACTCGCGTAAATCGCTCGGTGAGTAATTTATCGTAAGAATCGCCGTTGGGAGAAGTGGTAAAGCTTTGGGTCAAGCCATTAAAATTTCGGGTTTCCACAACGAGGGTGTCTCCATCCCAATGACCTCTGGAATCCCCAGACCAAAGTCGGATGTCGTCATGGAGTTTTGGGCCAGCGTTTAAAGGCACTATGCGAGCATCATGTATCATCTCGGTCACTATCACTACGTGATCCCGATGCTGAATGATCTGCACATTATTATTATAGCTGCTGGGCATAAACGGAGGGCCTGCATTGAAACCGACGATACAACGCTCTGACAGGCCGCGGTCTTCTGGCCCATCTTTGGAGATCCCGCCAACCACAAAGCGTACCGGTCGCTCGCCGGGAATATCTGCACTAAGACCACCGCTTTGCATAGTTGCACCCTCCGCCAGGGCCGGAATACGTCCATTAGCGGGATAGGTTATAAGCGACGTGCGTAGGTCATAGCCGATACTGGCGCGTTCATACCAAAAGGAGTTATAGCCGCCGACGCCATCGAAGTGCGATTCGGCTCTTGCCTCAAACGCAGTAATAGACTGAAGACGATTTTCTTCATCCTCTTTCGCCGTCAAGAACTCGCGATTTCCATAGCGCTGCGCACGCTGCACTGGAGTATGTGAAGCAAAGTTCCAGACTCCCTGTAAGTCTGAATGTCCATATTCTGTTCTCGGGGGCACGTAGTCAGATTGCGCGAAAGCTGTTGCTGCGATGATGAAGAGAAAACAGGTGGCAATGCAGCTGAGGGCCGAGGACGGAACGGTTTCCACAATAATGCTCCTATAAACTTCATCTGTTTGTAGCCGATACATTAGCATTATCTTGTTTTCGGCTCCACTGGCTGACACAGGTTTACATCTGCGTAATCAGGGGCTGCCTGGATCAAAGTTTTCAGAGTAAATTGATTACATAGCTGGCATAACTGGCATAGATACAAGCGATCTAATCTGAACCCTTGGATTTACAAACTATCGCTAACCATGGTTGCTCAGAGCGCGGCTTGTCTTCGGGACGGTAATAGTGATGTATTATTTCGAAACCAGCTGCTTCCATATAAGACTGGATTGTATTCAATTCCATGTAGTGACCGTAGCGCTGACCTTGCCATCCTTCACCGTCTCCGCGAGGATTGGAACAAAATAAAATACCGTGGGGCCGTAGCGTACCCCGTAATTCAATAAGGACTCGATGTAATTCCTGACTTGGAATATGAAATAGTGATGCGTTAGAAAAAATTCCATCGAATTGTTCTTTAAGCAATTTTAAGTTAAGAAAAGTTTGATGAAGGATTGGACTATTGGTATATCGTCGAGCAAACCGACAAAATTCCTCACTACCATCGAGGCCGGTGGGAAAGTGTCCTAATGATTCAAAATACTTAATATCCCGTCCAGGACCACAACCAAAATCCAGGATATCCAGTGACTTTTCTGCAACGCAGGCGGCCAGGAACGATTCGATATTTTGTGTTACATCATGGTCTTTTGTTCCCTGCCAATAAGATTCGGCATTCGCATCATAGTACTCCAGTGTGGTTGCTTCGATTCTATTCAGTTCATCCGAATTCCAATTAGTATGCATATTTGTACAATTAGATTAATGCCTGGTGAATTTCATAAATTGTTCTACTCAATCTTCCAGGGCTGTCAAGAAAATCTTCTGAATATCTTGTTGTGACGTCAATTTGCCAGTGCCAGGACATAAGGTCTTGTTTCTCATTATTTTCACAAGCTGGGCATCGATCTCCATATCAGCAAAAAAGTCACCAATACTTGCCTTACTTGCAGGACCATTTTCCAAAAATATATCATGACCCATCAAATGAACCTGGCTGCATTCATCGCAAGTGAAACGAACTGAGTATTTTGTCACAACCTTTCTCTTTACATGACTCTAAGGCTGCTGTTGGATTACGGAGCGGGCGAGATTTTGGGGATCGGCTTGGAGTTCTTCATCTGCTGCCGGCATTCCGCTGACAGAGAGCATGTAAGCGATGACATCGACGAACTCTTCGTCGGTCAGAGAACCCGGATTGTTTTCTGGCATCGTCGCGCGGGTGTACTCGAACAGTACCGCAAGCGATCTCCCCTCCCATTCGCGCAGGAACTTCGCCCGTGCCAGCGGCGGCGTTGAGCGCATATCAGGATCGTCCGGCGCGCCATTCAATCGGCGGCCGTGACACAAGCCACAGGCACCGTCATACACTGCCTGACCGCGATTCGCCTGTGCCTCGGTGAATACACCTTTCCACACCGATGTCATCTGGTCGATTTCCTGCGGCGCAAGGGCAATTGGGGCGGTCATGAACACCAGGGCCAGAACAGCAACTACAATCTTCATCGAGCCTCCAAAGCGGTCAGAGTAAAAACTATTTCACTATCTATGCTTTCAATTGAAATTCTACAAATAGATTTTACTCTGACCCCACATTTTCCACGTTTCCGTTTCCGTCGGCGATCAAGAATAGACATCGGCATCCGAGAGCTCCTGGTCCATAGTAAGCTCCGCCCGGACGGTCATGTCCGCATTCACTTCCTTGTCGCTGCGAAATGGGAAATAATTCTTGCCGGAAACAAAGAGTCTGTATTTACCCTTCGGCACCTTCACCTGCACCAGGCCTCGCTCGTCCGTGAAGGCTCGGTAGGGATGGACGACGACCCTGGTGCCTTCCACAGGGGATTGAGTTTCCCGATCGATGGCTTCGATCGTCAAGATGTACTCGGGAGTAGCAACCACTCTCACATTGAAACTGGCGACACCCTCGCCGTGGGGAATATCCTGCTCGGTCGCGGGAACTTTCGCTTCCCAGGCATGAAGGCCCTCTGAGTCGGGGGCAGTCAGCTCCACTTCGGTATAGTAAAGGGCGGTGGTGTCGGGCCAGACTTCATCGCTGAGTGTGGCACCGGCCAACTTGTTGCCATCGTTGTCGCTGACCTCGAGCACCCAGCCGTTCGGTCGGCACTCGTTGGAGCATTTGACCCCGAACTTGACCCTGAACTTATTGCTACGCTCGACGGCTGACGGCAGGTCCCATACCACGATACGAGTGCTATGGCGCTCGACATTACAATCGCCGGTTTTTGGCGACATCTCGTTTTCTATAGCCATGGCAGGTGAAGTTCACCCTCGGGAGTCTGACTCACAGCCGCTATCAATCTCACGATTAGCTACCCGACTCTTCGGCAGCATGGGTGCCGGCAATGTAGCCATGGACGTGGCCCTTGCCCAGGCCATGTTTGTTGAAGCCACCCACGGCCTCGCCGCCAGCATAGAGACCCGGAATGACCTCGCCCTGCATGTCCACCACCTGTTGCTTGCCGTTGACCCGCAGGCCACCATAGGAATCGTGCCAGATAATCATGATCGAGAGTGCATAGAAGGGCGGCGTCGCGATGCGGTTCATGGGTGCATCCACCTCGCGCTCGAAATCGGGATCGGTGCCGGCTTCCACGTAGCCGTTCCAGGTGGACACTGTCTCGGCCAGGTACTCCAGTGGCACCCGCTGGAACTCATTGCCCTTGGCTATCTTGATGGCCAAGTCCTCGATGGTATCGGCCTTGAAGAAGTAGCCGTTGTCCGCCACATAGGGGTAGCGCAGTTCCCAGCCCGTACGCTCGATCGCATCCTCATCGAAGATCGCCCACAACGGCCCCGAGTAGTAGTGTGGTGGTTTCGACCCCTCGTTCATTGCCAGTGCGGCATCGAGGCCGTGGTCGTAGTTATACATCTGCCTGACCCATTCCTTGCGGCAATTACGCCAGTCCAGCGGCGTGTGCTCAAGCCCCTGGCCCGGTGCGCCCCGGTCCCCCGGGTAGCTATTTACGCCGGGCCTGCGGGGAAGGCGGACCTCGCTGAAGAAACGCTTGCCGACCTGGTTCACGGCGATGAAATCTTCGAAGCCGGCGTTGCCGACATTGACCCCGGCGGAACCGCGGAAACCGAACGTCGGGTGTCCGGGCATCATGGTGGTATAGGCATCCCGTGTGCCCAGGCGTGTGGAGATGTGGAACGTGGTGCCATAGGAGAGATTCTGCTGCATCCCCGCCAGGTTGGCGCCTACCCGCAAGCCGGCTCTGAGGGCAGCTGCGTCCTGACCCTGGGGGCCCTGCAAGGCGACACCGCTGGTGGGGAAGGCGGGTTCCCGAAACGCAGGGTAGAACATGCTGCGTACTTCCGGATTGCCGGCGTGGCCGCCGCTGGCAAGGATGACAGCCTGGCGGGCCCTGATGTTCACCGTCTGCTGGCGCTCATCGATATTGCCGTTGCGCCAGTAGCTCTGCAGAAGCTCGCCAGTCTCCGGATGTTGCCGCGGCGAATAGTGGGCGGTGATACCAAGAATTCTGCCGGAGAAAGGCTGCTCGCGTACCAGCTCGTCAAAACTGCGGTGTAGCATGAACTCGACGCCTTTCTCCCGCGCTGAGAACTCCAGCGGCCGGGCCAGGGCCACACCGTTACCGACGGCGTTGGGTCCGACATCGCGGCTGGCGTTTGTCATCTGCACCGGTGCGAAGGCGCTGCTGCGTTCGAGATCGACGCGGCCTGCATCTTCTGCGGTGATGGTTCCCGCCTTCATGTCTGTCTTGTCACCGAGCATGAGGAAGCAGCGAGCCGCCCTGGCGCGGGACAAGCCGCCGCCGCCGTGGGTGCCGCTGATCCGCGTGAAGCGGACATAGTTGTCTATAAGGAATTGCCGGGTGGCCGGACAGTTCTCGGCCCAGGCCCGCACCAGCTCTCTATCGTTATATCGGTAAGGGCTCTGTGCTTTGGGGTCGACCACTGACCAGTCGGTGATGTCCGTGAACAGCAAGTCGATGTTGTCATCGAGCTCTTCCGGGTTCTCGAAGGAATCTACGGTGACGAACCCCTCTTTGTCGCTCTCGCCCTTCATGTCCCTATGCTGAACTGGATCGCCTCCGCCGAGCGACACCCGGGCGCCGCTGTGCAACATCCTGCCGCCGACGTCAAAATTCTGATCGATGACCAGCACAGTGGCGCCGAGATCCCTGGCGCGAATGGCTGCAGTCAGGCCTGCACAGCCGCCACCGGCGATGACAACATCCACTTCGTAGTCCCAGGCCATGCCTTCGGCACCCGTCGTGGCACCTTGCGCCCGCGTCCCGCCCGACTCAAACAGTGCGGCCGCCCCTAGCCCGGCGACGGCGCCGGTCTTGACGAAATCTCGTCGGCTCAGACCATCCTTGTTTTGGAGTTTTGGATCCTCCTGTTTTTTCTCGCGCTTCTTGGCCATGTCTGGTCCTCCCGAGTGGTCACCACTGGTAGTCGAGCTCGTGGGTCAGTGACCTAGGTTAACCAGACTAAAAGCTATCCCTGCTCAAGTCTATTGTTTCCTGTTGCAGGAAATAGGGGACAGACCCCGTTTTTTGGAAAAATCTGAAGACACAGTGTATCCGCTATTTCATTTGCGATTCAGTTCCTATTCAGGGGGCCTGGTTGAAACTGTGCCTGCCATGAACGAAAAAGTTCATTGTAAGTGTTACACAACGGAGGATTCGCTAATGACAAATTCATTCTTCAAAGCTGTTCTGGCAGTCTGCGTGCTTGGATTCGCAGTTGCTGCCAGCGCCAGGGATCTCGATCACAGTGGCGGTTGGCGACTCGGTAATGGTTATGATCATTATGGAATCTACCGTTGGGATGGTCGTGGCTGGAGACGCATGCCCGGTAGCGCAACAGATGTGGGTGACGGCTGGGTCATCGGCACCGATCGCAGGAGAGGAGGTTACGACATCTATCGCTGGAATGGCTACAATTGGAGCCGAGCTTCCGGCGGTGCGGTGCAGATAGGCGGTACCTATGATCAGCCCTGGGTGGTGGATAATCGTGGCGAGCAATTCTTCTGGAATGGCTACGACTGGGATGAAGTCGGGCACGGTGGTCATCGCTATTCAAATGATCGATGGCGCAATGCTTTCTCGGGTTGGGATCGCAGGGATCGCAGAGATAACCGGCGCAGGCATCGTCGCAACTGAGATACATAGGGACAGATTTATTTTTCCTTCGGAAAAAAAGAATCAGTCCCTATTTACCCGCCACGACCGCCTCCCCAAAAACAGGAATTCCTATTTTTAATCCAGCGCCAATGCAACCAGCTGGGGTATATCACCCTGCACGGTAACAGCGATGTATTGCCTGCCGCCGACCATGTAGCTCATCGGTGCTCCTATCGCCCTTCCGGGCAATGGGATTTCTGCCAGGACATCGCCGGTGGCCTTGTCACGGGCGGTTAACAGGTAAGTTCCATCTGCATTCGGTTGTTGCTGACCCGAGAACAGCAGTGTCTGGGTGACCAGTAACTGGTCCCTGTTTCCACCTAGCGGTGGCAACTCCAGACCCTCCAATCTTGGATGATCCCGCACCCGCGGCGGACCGATGCCATTGGCTCGTTGCCAGATAATCTCTCCCCGGTTGAGGTCGATGGCGGTGATCCTGCCATAGGGCGGCTTGAACAGAGGCAATCCCGCGGGCCCTTGGGGCGGGCGCATGGGGCCACGGGCGTAGCGAAGGGTGGCGTTTTCCTCCTCCGGTACCACCAGCAGCGGAATAATCGGTGAGGTACTAGAAGCCACATACAGAATGCCGGTTTCCGGATCTATGGCCGCGCCATTCCAGTTGGTACCGCCGGTGTAGCCTGGCATTTCGATGGTGCCCTGGGTGCCGTCCGGCCCGTCTTCGATAAGAGAAGGCGGTATAAAAATGGGTCCGCTTCGATAAGTCGCCAGAATCTCGATGGCCTCGGCCCGCAGCTCGGGGGTGAATTCGATAAGATCATCGACAGTGACTCCCTGAAGATCATAGGCAGGCGGCTTGGTAGGAAAGGGTTGGGTCTCAGAAGTCCACTCACCCGGCACATCGGAGGCGGCAACTGGTCGCTCTTCGATTGGCCACACCGGTTCGCCGGTCTCGCGATCGAACACAAAAGTAAAGGCATGCTTGGTCACCTGGGCGACGGCTTTGATGGCCCTTCCGTCCACGGTGATGTCGATGAGGTTGGGAGCAGCCGGCGGATCGTAGTCCCAAAGATCGTGATGTACCATCTGGAAGTGCCACACCCGCTCACCCGTGGTGCAATCCAGGGCCACCAGTGAATTGGCGAACAGATGATTTCCGGGCCGATGCCCACCATAGTGATCGTTGGTGGCGTTGCCAATTGGCAGGTAGACATAGCCGAGCTCTTCATCGGCGCTCATCATGGTCCAGACGTTGACGTTGCCGGTGTACTGCCAGGAATCATCAAGCCAGGTTTCGTGACCATACTCTCCCGGTTGGGGGATGGTGTGAAAGGTCCACAGCAGCTCGCCGCTGCGGGCATCGAAGCCGCGCACATATCCCGGGGGCGCCTCGCGCAGGTAGGGCTGGTCTGAGACCGCGGAGCCCACAACAATCACGTCCCCGCACACAGTGGGGGCCGAGGTAATGGAGTAATTTATCGGCGCCGGGGATCTGCGGGCCCTGGGTATGCCGACTACCAGGTCGACCCGGCCGTCAGTGCCGAAACCTGGAATCGGTTCTCCACTGTTGGTATCCAGCGCGACCAGGAAGGCGTCGCCGGTACCCATGATTAACCGCCCCTGTTCACCGTCGCTCCAATAGGCCAGGCCGCGGTTACTGAAGCCCAGCATCATGGTGGGAATGCCAGAGGCATAGGCGCGCGGATCATGGGTCCAGAGAGTTTCGCCGGTGGCAGCCTCGATCGCCGCGATCTGGGATAAAGGGGTGGAGATATAGAGAACGCCGCCCACCATTAGCGGCGTCGCCTTGAGGTTGGCTATGCGCACGACATCGACGTCGTTGGCAACCCGCAGGTTTGGATATTCCTGCGTCAGCTGCTGCAGATCGAAGCGCCCATCCACCGATTGCCACTGCCAGGCGACACGCAGGTTTTCGACGTTGTCGGCATCGATCTGGTCCAACGCCGTGTACTTGGAGCTGCCTGTGCCGCCGGCGTAGCTGCGCCATTCACCATCGGTAGCGCCCTGCTGGGCTAGAATCGTGCTGCTGATCAGGGCCAAGCCCGTAAACAGCAGACCCGTTAAAGCGATTACGCGTAATCTGAATCGATTATTCAAGATAATTTCTCCTGTCTTAATAAAGGACAGATTTATTTTTCTTCGGAAAAAAAGAATCAGTCCCTATCTACCCGTTACCACCGCCTCCCCTTCGATCTCGATGAGCGCTTCATTGGAGTACAGCGATTGGACACCGATCAGGGTTGTAGCCGGGAGATTGTCGGGGTTAAATCCATTATTCTGTCGAGCGATAGCGAGAACTGACGCATCGCCGGGTTGATAATTATTCATGTATATCGTCAGCTTAAGCAGGTCGGCGGGGCTGGCCCCCGCGGCTTCCAGGCGCCGCCGCAGATTGGCGTAGACCTGGTTGGCCTGGGTCTGAAGATCGTCATCCGGGTTACCCACCTGGCCGGACAGGGTGATCCTTTTCGCACCGCTTCCCTGTGTTGTTATTGCCTGGGTGTAGCTGGCGTTGACATCGATGAACTCGGTTTCAAAGTCGCCATTGTTACTATCACTCACTACGGCTACGGCGTCCATTTCGATCCGGTATTGATCCCTAACCAGGGACTGTACTCCGAGCAGAGTACTGGCTGGCGGATTTTCAGTACCGAATGCCTCGTTTCTGGCTGCGCCGAATATAGAGGCGTCTGCCCTCGTATAGTCGGTGATGTAGGTAACGATCTTAACCAGATCGTCAACCCCGGCACCGGCCGCCTGCAAGCGTTGGGCTATTGTCGCCATCATCGAAGCCGACTGCTCGGCCAGTGTCTCGCCCTGGCCAACATGGCCGGAGATATAGATTATCCTGCTGCCGTTGGCTGTCACCACTACAGACTGGTTGAAACCATTCGATGGTCCTATGCGCTCTATCGTTACCCGTGCGCCAGGGACATCGGGATCCGCTATCACCGCGACTGCCTCGATCTCGATCCGCATCTCAGCGGCGAACAATGACTCCACGCCCACCATGGTACTTGTAGGCCACGCATCTTCATTGAAGGTGCGCAGCCTTGTTTCGCGGATTACCGCATACTGTGCCGGATCGAAGTCTGCGACGAAGATGCGGATCTTCACCACGTCGTCGACGCTAGCGCCGGCACTCTCGAGTCGACTTACCACAGCGGAAAATGCGCTTTCGACATGGGCTTTGAAATCTTCGCCTGAGCCGACCTGGCCTGACACATAGATCGTCTTGACGCCATGGTCTGAAGTGCTGACTACCTGGGTGAATCCGCCAGACGGGTCGATGAATTGGGTATCGGGGTGTTGGGCGTGAACCGGGCTACTATTGAGTACAAGCACCAGCACCAGGCTTGTCATGGTGGTGTAGAGTTTCATGCCATGTCTCTTTGTTAGTGGCAGAGGGATTTAAGCTAAACCGATAATTCTCCGGGGTCTAGCATAATCGGTCTGTCCCCCATTTTTTTTTACTTGGACATCTGCGTGTAGTGTGACTATTCTTGGTCGAATCGCCCAATAACTGATTTATAAAAACAAGGTATTGAACTATGCGAACCCTCATTCGGTTATCCCCACTACTCCTGATACTTGCAGCGTGTTCCGACAATACGCCTCCGGAGCCGGTTGCCAGCGAGTCGACGCCAGATGCTGTGGTAGCGACTGCAGCTGAAACCAATTCTGAATTCAACTCCGAGCGAAATGCCTATTTCGGTGATCTGCACGTACACACCATGTACTCATTCGACGCATTTATCTTCGGCACCACTTCTTCGCCCGATGATGGCTATGAATTCGCCAAGGGTGGCAGCATAACCCACCCGGCAGGCTTTGAGATGAAGCTGGATGTGCCGCTGGATTTTTACGGCGTCACCGATCACGCATTCTACCTGGGCGTGTTGCGGGAGATGGCTGATCCTGCAACCGAGATCTCCAAACACGAAGTCGCCGAGGGCATGACCAACCTAGGAGGCGTCGCCGATCGCAGGGCTAAATTTCAGCGCATTGGCGCATTCATGCGCTCAGCCCGCAGTAGCGAAATCAGCGACCCGCAAATCACGAAAACAGCCTGGGACGATATCGTGGCTGCCGCGAATCGACACAACGATCCAGGTAATTTCACCACGTTTATCGCTTACGAATATACATCCAGCACCGATGATCGTGGCAATCTGCACCGCAATGTAATTTTCAGGGACGACATCGCGCCAGCCATGCCATTCTCACGTTTAGATTCCCAGAATCCGGAAGGCCTCTGGCAATGGATGGATGACAATCGCGCGGCCGGCATCGAGAGTCTCGCCATCCCGCACAATTCCAACGGCTCCAATGGCAGTATGTTTATGTTAACCGATTGGTCCGGTAGACCGCTGGACAGTGCCTATGCCAGCCAGCGCATGCGCAACGAACCGCTGGTGGAAATAACCCAGGTGAAAGGCACATCTGACACTCACCCGGCGCTGTCGCCGAATGATGAATGGGCCGATTTCGAAATTATGCCGTTCAGGATAGCCACCCGCTTGCCCAGCCAGGTAGAAGGCAGTTACGTGCGCGAAGCCTATCTCAACGGTCTAAAGATGCAGGCAGGGCAGGGCTTTAATCCCTATCAATTCGGTGTGATCGGTTCCAGCGACACCCACAACGCAACCTATGCCGGCGATGAAGACGATTACTGGAGCAAGGTCGGGCTAATGGATGCTGACGGAATAAGAAGAGGGTCTGTGCCGCTACCGCAGCCGCGAGCCAATGGTGAACTCTATGCTGACACCTATTACAACACCTGGGGCGCCTCCGGTCTGGCGGGTGTATGGGCGGAAGAGAACACACGCGCGTCTATCTACGATGCGTTTCGCCGCAAGGAAACTTTCGGTACCAGCGGACCACGCATGAAGGTGAGATTCTTCGCCGGTCATGACCTGCCGCAGCTGGACGATAGCAACATGCTCGCCAACGCCTATGCCGGTGGCGTGGCGATGGGCAGTGATCTGATCGGCGATGCCAATCAACAACCCAGCTTTATTGCCTGGGTAGCGAAAGATCCCAATGGTCCGCCACTGCAGCGAGTTCAGATCATCAAGGGCTGGGTGGAAGCTGGCGAAGCGATGGAGCAGGTGGTTGACGTGGCCTGTTCCGACGGCGGTGTGGTGGATCCGCTTTCCAATCGCTGTCCGGATAATGGAGCCAGGGTGAACCTGGAAGATTGCAGCATCAGCGCCGGCCTCGGAGCCAGCGAGCTAAAAGCCAGCTGGCAAGATCCCAACTATGATGCCGCCCAACATGCGTTCTATTATGTCAGGGCGATAGCAAATCCGACCTGCCGCTGGTCAACTTGGGATGCCATTCGTGCCGGCGTTGCACCGAGAGCCGATCTGGCGGCGACCATCCAGGAGCGAGTCTGGTCATCGCCCATCTGGATATCCCCATCTCAATAGATTAAATGTTATGAGGCACTTGCTGCGACAGCCACTGGTCTGGTTTGTAGCCATTGGCATCTTACTGTTCGGGGCAGATTCTTTTTTCTCGGTGGATCGCAGTGAAATCTATGTCACGGCCGCCATGCAGGAGCGGATAGGCACCTTGTGGCAAACACAAACGGGGCAGGTCGCCTCAGCCGCAGAACTGGAATCTCTGGTAAATAACTGGGTCAGGGAAGAGGTGTTGTACCGGGAAGCGCTGCGCCTGGGCCTCGATCAGGAGGATTCCATCATCCGCCGACGCCTGGTGCAGAAACTCGGTTTCATCGCCGAATCAGATCCAACCACAGCGCCGGAAACCGCAACCCTGCAAGCCTATTTTCAGTCGAATATCGAAGCCTACACCTTGCCGCTGCGTTACTCGTTCCGACAGCTCTATTTTCAATCGGTAGATGATGCGCAACGGGCTCTGCAACAGATTGCTGAGGGCGCAGATGCATCACAACTGGGTGAGACATCCATGTTGAATGCGACCTATGCCTACCGCAGTGGTCTGAATCTGAATGCGACCTTCGGTGCCGGATTTGCCGATCGCCTGAGGGGGCTGGATCCAGGCGAATGGCAGGGGCCGGTGAGAAGTGGATTCGGTCAGCACCTGGTGCTGTTAACCGCCATTCACCCGGCGGAAGTCTCACCGTTTGCCAGCGTGCAGACACGGGTAGCCCAGGACTACCAGCAGTCCCAGCAAGAAGATGCCCGCCAGCGCTATGTAGATAATTTGATGGACCAATACACTATTACCTTGGAATCCCGGTGAGATTTGTCTTTGGGTTATTGCTGTGTTGCCTGACTGCCAGTGTCGGCGCCCATGAAATTCGACCCGCGTTTCTGAAGATAACCGAACTGACACAGGAAGATGGCAGCGGCGTTTTCGAGGCATCATTTCGACAGCCGCAGCTGAACGGACGTTTTCTTGGCCTTAGCCTGGCGACGAATTGCCAACAGACGAATCTCTCGGCCAGCATTTCAAATGGCGCCTTGATCGAATTGTTCGAGCTCGACTGTGAGGCTGCGCCGTTAGGTGAAATCGAAATAGTAGGCCTCGATCGAACTCTCATCGATACGCTCGTCAGCATCACCGGCCTCGATGGCGTAACCAGCAATCATTTAATCACCGCTAGTGCAGGACGCCTCGATCTGTCTGCGGACTCACCGAGTCTGCCAATATATTTATCCATAGGTGTCAAACACTTGTTATTGGGCTTTGATCATGTGCTGTTCGTGCTGATGCTGTTGTACCTGGTGCGGACTCCAATTGCTATCGTCAAGGTGGTTACGAGTTTTACGGTAGCCCATTCGATCACTCTGGCACTCTCGGCATTCGATGTTGTCAGCTTGTCGTCGGCGCCGGTGGAGGCGGTTATCGCTGGCAGTATTGTCTTGTTAGCCTATGAGAATCTGCGCCAACAAAATTCTTCCAGCCACAAATTTCCCGTGATCATTGCGTTTTCCTTTGGGCTGATTCATGGGCTGGGTTTCGCCGGCGCGCTGGCGGAAATTGGCTTACCAGAAAGTAGCCAGATCATGGCGTTGTTGCTATTCAACGTCGGCATCGAGTTGGGACAATTGGCGATTATCACCGTAGTGCTGTTGCTACTTGCTGCTGTAAGAATCAGATTTAGTCGACTCGCCTACGAACTGCCAATTTACCTTACAGGCGGCGTTGCCAGTTTCTGGTTCATGCAACGTGCCTGGCTGATACTTGTACCAGCGTTTAGTTAGTAGAGTCTGGGCGTCCCCAACTTTATTTTTGACATCGCCGGTGTTTGCGGGGATTATTCTCGATAGGGTCATCACCAGTTTCCAGAGGAGATCACGCGGATGCGAGACCGGTTTGGAATAAGGGCCACCGCCGCGGC
>PCCP01000081.1 GCA_002731775.1 Gammaproteobacteria bacterium | reverse complement strand
TTACGACAGGAATGCGGCGTAGTGAAATCACAGGTTTGAGCTGGAACGACATCGACTTCAAATACCAACGCATAACCCTCAGGATCACAAAAAATAATGAGACTCGCTCCGTTCCTCTGGTCGGGCCGGCACTTATTTCACTAAAGGAAAGGGCAAAGGTTCGACCGATCGATAGCGCTGCCTTCGTCTTTCCATCGCATGGGAAAAGGGGCCAAAAAAGACCCTTTGATATGGATTACGCCTGGACACTAGTGCGGTCTGAAGCAGGTTTAGTTGATTTCAGGTTTCACGATTTGCGTCACACTGCTGCTTCATTTCTCGCTATGAGTGGTGCAGGCTTAAGAGAAATTGGAGATATTTTGGGGCATAAAACTTTAGCGATGGTCCAGCGCTATTCGCATCTTACGCATGACCATAAAAGTGCTACGGTTGAACGGATGGTCAAATTAATGTTCGGGAGAGTCTAATGAATCATGAAGAAAGTGAGCAAACAACAACACCTAGTCTGCAATCTGTTAACGCGTTTTCACAGAAATACCCTGAATTCCCCAAGGGCGGTTTAAGGTGGTTTATCTTCAACAAGCGCGAGGAATTGATTGAGGCACAAGTCATTTGTTACTGGGGTCGCAGGGTCCTGATAAACCCTCCGAATTTCTTTCGGTATGTCATGGAGGGCGGCGCTCAAACCAAAAAATAGCAAAGACCTTCAGAGGCGCACAGATCGGCGCGCACCCTCCGCGCAAAATACGGCGAAAGATCGGTTTTCTTCAAGGATAGGAAACGATTTGTGTTCTCACCGAGCAGGAGAAATCTTGTGACCGGACGGCAACGGTAACTGCCAGCAAATATCCATTTATCTCTATCACTTAACTCTTTCCATTAAGGAGAAAGACGATGGCTAGTTATATATGGCATACCTCGCGTAAAAGTAACGAATTTGCTGATGTAGAAGGTATTCATTGTGTTGTTGGTAAAAATAAATTCGGCGCTTTCTTTGGATTAGTCGACGGCGAATTTTTACCGCAAGCTTTTTCATCTCTGGATGAAGCCAAAGATGCTGCAGTAAGTGAGGCTTCACAAAGACCCTTCAGCGTAAGCCCTTTTGAAGAATTATTTGGGGAGGACTTATGATGGCAGCCATTTCCTTCACAAAATTTCATGCCATAGGCGTTGCTAAAAAATACGCACTGGTTGACGGTGTTGCTACTAAAACTCCCGCTGAAACTTTCAAAACTGGATCGTTTGAGACGAACTCCGTTAGTTCTATGGCAGAGCTTGCTAACTTCGTTGAAAAACGAAAACCTGGTGATTTTATTACAGCAGGGATAAACCAAACTCAACTTATCGGAAAATGTGGTTTGGGCGATGGCGAAATAAGGCGCACAAAAGAAGACTTCCCATTTGCAACCAACAAGCCCGGTATCCTCATTATCGATTCGGATAACCTTGAAACCCTTGGCATCACCGGCCGGATTATAATTGAAGCTCATCGGATCAGTGCAACCGGGAATAAAAGGAAAGAAGTGGACCCCATCCCTGATACAGTGATTCAGCATTTATAAGTGTATACTCCAAGTCTGTTTCATGCTGCTATCGGCAGCCCGGAAGGCAAATCATAATAGACTTGGTCCGGCGTCATTCTGCTCAAGCTAGCGTGCCGTCGCTCCTCATTGTAGAACACCGGATCTCATATCGACACCGTCCCAAACGGTGGGCATTACGATGGCATCGTCGGTGTGATGTCGGCGATCGAGGTGGCCCGTTCACTCGATGAGGCGGATTACGTTCTGGATCATCCTCTGGAAATCGTCGTCTGGTCGAACGAAGAAGGCGGCAAGACTGGCAGCCGTTCTTACAATGGTTCAGTCGGGCAGAGAGATTTCCAACTAGAGAGCCTGGGCGACAAGACCATCGGTGAGGGAATTCGTTATATCGGTGGCAATCCTGACCTGGTTACTGAGAACACCAGACAGCCAGGCGACATGGCAGCCCACCTGGAGCTGCATTATTAGATCCTTAGCGAAGAAGTCCACAAATGAAAAAGAGCAGCATTTGCATCCCGATTTTTAGTGTTTTCCTTGCCACCCTTACCAACTACACTATTGCCGAGGACAGCCTTTCCAACAACACACTCGCCGACATAGAACAAATTGTGGTAACAGGAACTTATGCGCCAGTAGCAAAATCCCTGTTGGCATCAACCATTACCGTCATTGATCGTCAGCAGATTGAACAACTACAGAAAAGTTCGTTACTGGATGTATTACGGACTGTACCCGGGTTGTTTATCGCACAGGAAGGTGGTGCCGGCGGCATAAGCAATGTCTCGTTGCGAGGAGCTGAATCCAATTTCACCGTGGTGCTGGTGGACGGAGTGCAAGTAAACAACCCCACCGATACCAGGGGCGGTGCTTTCGATTTCAATAGTCTCGCCCTGGCTTCCATCGAACGTATCGAAATCGTTAGAGGTGCCCAATCTGCCATCTATGGCTCTGATGCCCTGGCAGGAGTGATCAATGTCATCACTCGAAGTGGCACAGAAACCACCGAACAGACACTGGTGGCTGAGCTGGGAGAGAGGGACTTTCATCGCCTGGCCTATTCTGCATCTGGTTCCACAGCTCGCTCAGGCTATGCTCTGACCGTGCAACAAAAAGACAGTGGGGAGCAAATTAAGGGCAGCAGTTTCAAATCCCGGGAAGTCTCCGGCCGTTGGAACACCCGCCTCAGCAATTCCGCCTCCCTGGATTTGGCATTGCGCTATGGCGATTCCGAGGGAGGTGCTTATCCTGAGCAAAGCGGCGGTCCAAATTTGGCACAGGCGAATGATCTTGATGCTCGAGAGGCAACTGATGTGACCGCCAATATAAAGCTCTTCCAACAAATAAACTCGGACTGGCTCAGCATATTGGGGGTAAGTGTTTACTCTCGGGACGATCAGGTGCTTTCGCCGGGTATTGCTCCCTATGGCTCGGTACCGCCGAACTTTGCCGACAATGAGTATCGGTTTACCAGAACCTCATGGCTGAACAGTGTCACGATTTCCCCTTCGCTGTCCGTTAATGCCGGAGTCGACTACAAATCTGAACACGGCGACAGCACAGGGTATGTAAATTTCTTTGGCATGGAGTTTCCCGCTGACTTTAGTTTGGACAGGGATATGCTCGGAGTATTCGTAGACACTCACTACCAGCATGAAAGTGGTGTGAATCTGGATGTGGGTTTTCGGCACGATGATTCCGATAATTTTGCTAGTGAAGACACTTGGCGCGTCGGCTTGAATGCACCCTTGTCACGACAATGGCGTTTATATGCCAATTGGGGCGAAGCCTACAAATTACCGAGCTTTTTTGCACTCGCCAGCCCTCTTGCAGGCAATCCCGACTTGAAACCGGAAACTGCTGCCAGTTGGGATGTAGGCGCCCAATGGCTGCTCTCCTCCACTGTTTCTGTGGACTTGAGTGTATTCCACTACGAGTATGAGGATCTGGTGGATTTTGACCCAGCGACTTTTAGCACTGTCAATCGTTCCAGTATTGAAACCGCAGGATTCGAATTGTTGGCTCGGTGGCAGATACTCGATATTTTGGATATATCAGCCAACACCACCTACGTGGATATTGATAGCAGTGAACCGGTAACCTTGACCGGTCGCCCGCAATGGAAAAGCGGACTCAATGTGAGCTGGGCGATATCCCAGGACTTGAACGCAGGGCTGAATGCCCAGTGGGTGGACACTACTCTCGGTACCTCTCTGTACACAGGATCTACCGAGGTGACCGAGTTGGATGACTATCTGCGTGTCGATGCCAATGTGCGCTGGCAAATCAATCCTGCCATTAAACTAACCCTGGCACTGGACAATCTGTTTGATGAGGATTATCAGGAAGCTGTGGGTTTTCCCTCTCCTGGACGCGCATTGCGATTTAGTACTGTGCTGCAATTCTAGAGCGCCCTAACAGTTATCATGCGTTGCTACTTTCTCCAGAGCGGCGAGCCTTTCCAAGCCCATGGACCGCGAGCACCACAGACCATAGCAACACCAGAGCGAGGCCCCCTACTTCACGGGCCTCCTCCACGGCTTCGGTTTTCATACTGATGGATTCCACAATCTCCGCCCAGCTGACGATATTGATGAAACTGGGTAGCAACAGACCAATCCAGATTATCGAAATGAGAGCGAAGACCATTGGCACAAAAGCAGGTAGCTTCTGTCTGTGTTGAGCCATGCACATCAATGCAGCTGACAGATAGATAGTCATCCACAGGGCGGGATCGGGATCATTATACTGAACCAGGGTCGATAGCAGGAAAGCGATAAGAAACACAATATTCAAAAGGCGTAGCATAATTTAGACTAAGTTCGGTTTATTCAGTTATTCGTTAACAAGAGTTTAAGCACGGCAATCATTCCGCTAGTCGGCAATACTATTTGTTTGTTAACCATCAATACTTTTTGTTTATTAACCATCAATACTATTTGTTTGTCGGGATCTCCACAATAGAGAACAAATCAACAGGAAAAATTACATCTGTCCCCTTCTGCACATTTTCGGTGCTTTTTCGGCCACTGTCAGATTTAGCTGGGTGCCCCTTGCAGCTAAGAATCCATGGACTTAATCTGAGATAGCCACTATTCTTCCTCTGCTCTGTGACCAGGCCTGCAATGAGTTAGCGGTAAAAGTGGAGGTGATAATGGAAATGAATGTGAAGCCAAAGGTGATCAATCAAACAGCCATGTTGCTGATCGCAGCCGGACTGGTCGTCGCGTTACCGTTTCAATCTGTCGACGCACAAACACCTCAGGAGACTAACCCTCACCGGGTAGTCTATCAAGGTACGGAAGGACCCGGCCTGGGCAAACATATCGTCCTGCTGGCCGGAGACCACGAATACCGTTCGGAAGAAATCCTGCCAGCACTGGCCCGCTCTCTGGCCAGCAATCTTGGCTTTAAAACCAGCGTATTCTTCACTCTGGATGCCGAGGGCTTCATCGAGCCAGGCAGTTCAAATATCGCCGGACTGGAGGCACTACGCTCGGCAGACCTGTTGATACTTGGTCTGCGTTTTCAGGATTTTCCAACCGGGGAAATGCAGCACATCATAGATTTTCTGGACCGAGGTGGACCTTTGCTCGGCCTGCGCACATCGACTCACGCCTTCAACATAAATGAAGGCCCTCACAGACGTTATAGTTGGAACTACGAAGGTGAGGAATATAAACTTGGGTTCGGCCGTCAGGTGTTGGGTGAAACCTGGGCGGGACACTATGGGACCAACCATGAACAGAGTTCCCTCATAGAACCCATTGAGCAGCAGGCCGCTCATCCAATCCTCCGAGGGGTTAGAGATATGCACGTCCAGTCAGGGGGTTACAAGGCTGATCCCCTGCCCGTGTCCGAGGTGCTTGCCCTGGGTCGCGTACTTAATGGCATGGAGGCCGATGCTGAGCCTGATCCAACCAAGGAACTTCTGCCTGTTGTGTGGACCCGTATCCACAAGGGTCGCGATGGAATTCTGGGGCGTGTGTTCACAACCACCCATGGCGCCTCCGAGGATTTTCTCAATCCAGGCTTTCGCCGGATGTTGGTGAATGCATCACTTTGGGCACTGGGCATGGAGGACTCCATTACCGCAGACCTTAATGTGTCTCTGGTTGGCCCATACAATCCCGTCGCATTTTCCTTCGGTGGCTACCGCCGAGGAGTTCGTCCTGCCGACCTGGCCGGTTGGGATTCTCCGATACTATCTACTGAAAAACCGACGGGTCCTGTCCAATGAGTCCAGTCGACCGCTTCGCCCGAGTCGGGCCAGGAATGGTTTTACTGTCTTCGAATAACTGACAGACCGTTGCAAAGGTGAAATAGATGATCGTCCCACGTACAACACGTGCACAAATCATGGCAAAACTAAATGCCAAGGTTGCCGCTCATGAACCGATCTTCATCGCCAGTGCCGGTGCCGGACTGGTGGCAAAACTGCTGGAAAAAGCTGGCGTCGATTGCATCAATACCTTCTCCGGAGCCCGACTGAGATCCAACGGTATGGGCACCATGTCGATGATGTGGCCAATCCTGGATTCGAATCAGCAAACTCTGGATTACACTGAGCAGGACATCATGCCCGCTATTACTGGTGATGCTTTCGTTTGCGCCTGCATCAATGCCAATGATCCGCTGCGCGACATGCGCACCGTGCTCGAACGGCTGAAGTCCATGGGTGTCATGTCGGTATCCAACATCGGTCCCTCCATCAGCTATGTAGACAAGGGCACCACTATCTACAATGTACTCACCAAGAGCGGCATTACCTTCGACAATGAAGTAGAGATGCTGGCCCTGGCCAAGGAGATGGACATGGTCACCGTGGCGCTGGCCTTTGACATGGATGATAGTGTGCAGGTGGTGCAGGAAGCCCGGCCAGACATCTTTTGTTTCCACGCGGGAACGACTCAGGGAGGAATGACCGGCTACGATTCCGGTGAAACCATTGCCGAAACCGCACAGCGCACGGAAGCGGTTTGCGTGGCACTACGGAAGATCGAGCCGACCACCATTCTGGTCGGCCATGGCGCCGCAATGGAGACACCCGAAGACGTCCAATACATGCTCAACAACACCTCCTGCAATGGCTTTTGGACCGGCTCGTCCACCGAACGCCTGCCTATCGAGCGAGCCGTGCTTGCCGCTGCCGAGGAATTCCGGGAATTGAAGTTTCCCCCGCCGGCAGGAGATCAATCATGAGCCACACTGTTGTGGTACTTGCGACCCTGGATACCAAGAGCGAAGAAGCGGACTATCTCAGAACCCAAATCGAATCCCTCGGTGGTACTGCCTTGATCATGGACATGGGGGTGATCGGCGAGGCACATACCAGAGCCGACGTGGGCAGGATAGAGGTGGCCGCTGCCGCTGATGAAGATCTGGCCGTGTTACTCGACAATGCGACCCGCGAATCTGTCGGCCCCATCATGGTGACCGGTGCCACCAGACTGCTTCTGCAATTGATCGAACAGGGAAAGGCCCAAGCCGTCCTTGGGATTGGCGGCACCCAGGGCACTTCCTCCTGTACCCAGGTCATGCAGTCATTGCCCTACGGCTTTCCCAAGCTGATGGTCTCCACGGTTGCATCCGGTGACACGGCACCCTTCGTCGGCATAAAGGACATCACCATGATGTTCTCAGTGAGCGATCTGCTCGGTTTGAATTCATTCACCCAACGCATACTCGCCAATGCGGCAGCTGCTGCCTATGGCATGTCGTTGGTGGAGGGAGCTGCACAGTCCGAGGTTCCAGCTGATGACAATGATGCCAAAAATAATAATCGTCCACTGATCGCCATGACCAATCTCGGCGTCCTCACCGAGGGAGCGACCTATGCCATTGAGCTATTTCGGCAGGCCGGATATGAAGTCGTAGTCTTTCATGCGGTAGGCTCTGGAGGCCGCGCCATGGAGCAACTAATGCGTGAGGGTGTGGTGAAAGCTGTATTTGACTATGCGCTTGGAGAAATCGCCGACGACGTCTACGGTGGTCTGCGAGCAGGAGGTCCAGAACGACTTACCGTAGCAGGGAGTCTTGGATTACCACAGGTTATTTGTCCCGGTGGGGCTGAACACCTTGGCCTTTTCGTAGAGCCTAATGTAGTTCCAGCGAAATACGAGGCTCATCGGTATGTCTTCCACAGCCCAGTGATCTTTGTACCCCGCCTGAATCGTGAAGAGTTTGTTCGGGTCGCTGAGGAGATCTGTGCGCGAATGCGCAGTACTACGAAAAATGCCGTGTTTATGTTGCCCCTGCAAGGTGTAGGTCGCTACTCCATCCCAGGCGGACCGCTGCACGATCCTGAAGGGGACAGCGCCTTCTTTGAAAAATTGAAGGCCGGCCTCCCATCGTCTATTGAGATTGTCGAAATGGATGCCGGTGCAGAGGATCCAGTGTTCGTGGAGGAAGCGGTGAAGCGCCTTGTTAACATGCTCGATGCTACTTTAGGATAGCGTTATTACACAAGATCATAAGCCGACCCGGACCGGGAGAATAATGAAAACAAGAAGCACGAAGATGATCAAAACAACAATGACCTTCGTGGGAATTGCCGTTCTTACCTTAGGTGCATCTCGATGCACCACCCTGTCGAGTCCCACCTCGCTAGCCATCAATCAAGGTACTCACATCGTATTGCTGGGGAATAATCTGGGCTCAAGGATGATGAACTACGGTCATTTCGAGACTGAGATGCAACTTCGCTATGCCGACAGCCAACTCACTATTCGCAATATGAGCGATGGAGGTGGCACACCGGGTTTTCGACCACATTCAGGGCGCAATACTCCCTGGGCCTTTCCCGGCGCCGAGAAATTCCAGTCTGAACTGGCTTCAGATTCTGGCAGTGAAGGGGATTTTGCAACCCCGGATCAGTGGCTTGCTCGACTGCAGGCAGACATTATCATCGCGTTCTTTGGCTATAACGAATCATTCGAAGGACCCGAGGGGCTGGACAGATACAAAGCCGAGTTGACTGCATTCGTTAAGCATACCAGAGGGCAAAAATACAATGGCCGGTCACGTCCAAAACTCGTTCTTGTCTCCCCCATCGCCTTTGAAGATCTATCCAACCAATTCGACTTACCCGATGGTCAACGTGAAAACGAAAACCTGGCGCTCTATACCGAGGCCATGAGAGAAGTAGCAACCAGGACCAGAGTGCTGTTTGTAGATGCCTTTACACCTACCCAAAAATGGATCAGTGACAGCGATACACCACTGACCATAGATGGTTCTCAACTCACCGATGCAGCTTATGCCCGCTTTGCTCCACTGTTGGCAGATCAGATTTTTGGACCGGTCACAGTCAAGGTTGAGACACATCGAGAGTTGGTACACGAGGCCGTGTTGGAGAAAAATTGGCTTTGGCACAGCGACATTAAAATCCCCAACGGCGTGCACGTTTACGGTCGTCGCTTCGATCCCTTCGGACCAGATAATTATCCGGCTGAGCTGGTTAAGATCCGTGAGATGATCGCGCTGCGGGACTCGGCTATCTGGCTTGCATTGAAGGGAGAAAAGTTTGATCTGGCAAGCGCAGATCGGCAGACTCCCCCGCTACCAAGCGTAGAGACTAACTTTGAAGGGGATGTTTCTTCCTATCGCTATGGGCAGGAGGCGCTGGATCATTTGACTGTGGCGCCCGGTTATAAGATCGAACTGTTTGCCTCGGAACAGGATTTCGCAGAGCTGGCCAACCCCTCTCAGTTATCCTTCGACAATCAGGGTCGTCTTTGGGTAGCGACAATGCCGAGTTATCCCCATTACAAACCGGGAGATGAGAAGCCCAACGACAAATTAATCATCCTCGAAGATACCGACAACGATGGCAAGGCAGACAAGGTTACCACCTTTGCCGATGGCCTCCACCTGCCAGTAGGATTTGAGTTTGCGCCTGAAGGGGTCTATGTTTCCCAGGGCACCAACCTGGTCCTGTTGCGGGATATCGATGGCGACGACAGAGCCGACAGCAAGGAAATCATTCTCAGCGGTTTCGATGATCATGACACCCACCATAACATCAGCGCCTTCTCTGCCGATCCCTCAGGGGCCATTTACATGGGTGAAGGGGTGTTCTTGCATACCAATGTGGAGACATCCTACGGAACAGTTCGCGCCACCAATGGCGGCTTCTATCGATTTAATCCCCAGCGGCGCCAGCTTGAACGTACTGCTCAATTGGCCATTCCCAACCCCTGGGGCATCGCCTTCGATGACTGGGGGCAAAATTTCTTCTCCGAAACCTCCTCACCGGATGTCCGTTGGATGATGCCGGGGACAGTTAAACCCAGGTATGGCGAATCCACCCACAAGTCATTCGATTTAATTGAGGAAGAGCATGCGGTGCGACCCACGTCCGGACTGGAGTTCGTCTCCAGCAGTCATTTCCCCGACGAGGTACAGGGCGACCTGCTGATCAACAATACCATCGGATTTCTCGGCACCAAGCAACATGCCATGGAGGACGAAGGTACCGGCTATACAAGCCATCATCGCCTCGACCTGGTACAGGCAGACGACCCTAACTTCCGTCCTGTGGATATGGAGTTTGCGCCCGATGGCTCGTTGTATCTGGTGGATTGGCACAACGTACTGATCGGTCATATGCAACACAATGCACGGGACCCCCTGCGCGATCATGTGCACGGTCGCATTTACCGCATCACCTACCCTTCACGACCCCTGGTTAAACCTGCCGAGGTAGCAGGTGCCTCTATTGATGTGTTGCTGGATAACCTCAAGCTGCCGGAATACAGAACGCGTTACCGCACCCGGCGCGAATTGCGAGGTCGGCAGAAAACAGAAGTCATGACCAGGCTCAGGCAGTGGGTTGCCAACTTAAATGCGGATGACCCTCGCAAAGAACACCATCAACTGGAAGCGCTGTGGGTAAGCTGGAGCCTGAATAAAGTCGATGAAGCTCTGCTTCGTAAGCTTCTTGAAGCGGAAGATTTTAGAGCCCGCGCCGCTGCCGTAAGAGTGCTCCGATATACCGGTCACCAAATAACTGACCAGGCCAATCTACTGCTACGCGCGGCGAGCGATGACCATGGTCGCGTACGGCTGGAAGCATTGGTGGCTGCATCCTGGCTGGATCCGGAACAAGGCATCCCCATTGTCACCAAAGCCAGCGAAGCGCCACTGGATAAATGGATGTTGAATGCCCATGTCACCGCCCTTGCACACCTTAATGACGAGGCGGTGGTTGCACCGCCTGAAGCCGAGGTCAAAACCGATTTGCAAGGCGAAGAACTGGCGTTGTTCACACAGGGCAAGGAAATTTACCGACGCGATGGCTACTGCGGAACCTGTCATCGAACCGATGGCAGCGGACTTCCTGCTTCCGGCTTCCCACCCTTGACTCAAACCAGATGGGTGCTCAGGGATGAAGATCGCCTGATCAGTCTTACCTTAAAAGGGCTTCTTGGCCCCATTCAGGTAGCGGGTCAACAATATCCGGGGCTGGTACCGATGACACCGTTCGAGGGCTTACTCGATGATGAAGAGATCGCCGCCGTACTGACCTATGTGCGAAATTCCTTCGGTAACGAGGCTTTGGCGATCTCACCAGAACGAGTGAAGGAAGTACGTGCTGCCATTGATAGCGAACAAGGCTTCTATTCCCCGGCTGAGCTGCTCGAGGAATATCCACATTAGTGAAACAATCGGGACATCTCCGGAAAGGGTACTGTCAAGTTAACTCGGTTCATATGAGAATTATCACCTGAACCGAGTTAACTTGACAGTACCGCCGGGCGGGCTTTAAGGCGAGCGATATATCGATCTATCGTCGGGCTATTTTCAAACATGCCAACCTGCATTGAGAAGTCCAGGTAACTGCCAACCGGGACATCTGCCGCTGTGAATTTGTCGCCGCAAATGTAGGGTCCATCGCCCACGGCGGATTCGATGGTCGCCATGGCTGCATCGACGCTACCAAAATTTGTCGGGTGTGTAGGTTTCAAGATCTATTGTTTACATTGTCATAAATTATGAAATTTCAATTTTAGTAAGCTGTGAGCTATTGCCGCGTTCGTACTTAACTCCCTGATTGAACTGGGCGATTGCATCACCTTGTTCTGCTAATCGCGTAGTTTCTTCAAGTTCCGACACATCTTGCCCACAAGACCCAATAACCAGAAGAAGAGCGAGGAGAGTTGTGTTGAGGAGGGCTGTAGGGGTAAGGAGCTTCATAGTAACTCTCAAAATACCTAACCGTTCGTCCAGAATAGTATGTATAGGGTGCAGATGGAACCAAATAGGGCAAGTGGGGGTGCCCCGGGGGGTGGGGACTGCTAGATAGCCTAAATAAAAAGAAGGGGGTGGGGGTCAAACACCAGGGTGACAATACTATTTGATGGTATCCGTGATGGTATCGTCTAACTGTATAAATTTAATATCTATATATA
>PCCP01000080.1 GCA_002731775.1 Gammaproteobacteria bacterium | reverse complement strand
ATAGCCGGCGTCGGCTTTATTACGATCGGAACAATTACGCTATACAATGCCTAACACAGTCGGTGGACTGTTCAATCATTCTCATTGCCGGAGATCCAGCGCAGGCTACGCCGGAGAAAAATTTGGCTATATTTCCCTTGATTAAGCTTGCAATAAGGACTAGAAGTAACAGGGTAAAAGACAAGGATTGGAGGCGAATATGGCTACTAACTTAAGTCGCATAAGTGCAGCAGTATTGCTTCTCTTTACTCAATCTGCGATCTCGGCAGAGTACCCGAACATGGAGGGCCGTTGGGTCGGCGATATCCGTGTGGTGACTTCTGGTACATCAGGTCAAGTATCTAGCGGCGGTGCGGTTATTTCTGAATCAGAGCTGGTCTTCACCGTCGATTATCAAGATGGGGAAACATTCATCGGCAGGTCTCAGAGCTCGGACGCGTCTGGCTCCTCTATCTACATTAACGTGTGGGGAACAATTCGCTCGACCGGCCTCGAAGCGATGTTTGTTACCAGTACCGGTGGCAACGGTTTGATATGGTTCGAGAGTCCGACTGTTTTCGAGTATTGCTACACGGATGTAAATGAAGAAACAGCAACTGCTTATTGCGCGGTGCTCACCAAAAATGAGTAGCCTTCGGGCCAGGATACAACTATAACAGCGGCCAAACCTGCCACTGGGGGATTGTTTAATTCAGAAAAGTGGTCCGTGCGATTGCGAGGCCGACGTCTACTGCCGATATTGCGCACCGAGCCTCTGGCCGTGCCTTAGCCTGGACATTCTAATCTTCCTGGGTCCAGCTTGAAGCTGACATCTCCCCCACCAATTAACGCCAATGCTGTCATCGGCAACAGATTGCCGTAACATCTGTCAATAGATGGATAGTCCTTTCGAAGCAAGCAAGATACTGGCGGACGTACAGAATTGGGTAGACAGCTTCGTCGCCGGCATGAATCTGTGTCCGTTCGCAAAACCAGAACTGACTCGAAATCGTGTCCGCTTCGTCGTATCGGCTGCGAATTCTGAAGAACTACTCCTGACTGCATTACACGCCGAGCTCGAATTACTCAATAATGACCAGAGCATAGAAACAACCCTGCTGATTCATCCCGGAGTTCTGCGGGAATTCGACCAATACAATCAATTCCTCAATTATGCCGAGGCCCTGATTATACAAATGGCCCTGAAAGGCATCTACCAGATAGCCAGTTTTCATCCAGACTATCAGTTTGAAAATACCGATCCCACCGCCGCCGAGAATTACACGAACCGATCGCCCTACCCTATGTTACATTTGCTACGGGAGGAAAGCTTGGAAACAGCCATCGCCAGCTATCCGGAGGTTGAACAGATACCCGGCCGCAATATTGAACTGATGCAAAGACTGGGCAAGACGGAACTGCTAAAAATCAGGCGAGCGTGCCAGCTGGAACCTGCAGAAGAACAATCATGAAACTACTCATCCGCAATCTTGCCCGGTCGACCACTGAAGCCGAACTACGGGCTCTATTTGCTGCCCACGGCAGCGTGCAGTTTTGCAATTTGGTTTTAGATAAAAAAAGCGGCGGTTCTAAGGGGTTCGCCTTTATCGAGATGCCGAAGGCCGGAGAAGCCAAAGCAGCCATGAAATCCTTAAACAGCAGCACCATCGACGGTAAAACAATCCGGGTCAAGAAAGCGGCGACCAATGCCGATTAGCCATTACGCCGCAGGTCTGGAACAGGATCATCTGGCCCCATCTCTCCCCAATCCCGCCATCGGCAGGTAGACAATGAATACAGAAAGACTACGGCAAGCCGAGCATTGGTTCCTGAATCGATATCCTGGTGGTTTTGCCGATCCCGAGATGCAGGCCATCGGCAAGAAGCACAAGGTGGGCAAGATGATCACCTTTACCCAGACATGTTTCGCCAGCAAGAATTTCAGAGATACCCTCGATATCATCGACAATATGATAAAAATCATCGGTCGCTCTTCCATGGTTTCGGTGTTCGAAAAGCCCAGATTCAGGGATTTTGCCAATTCTCTCACGCCGAAAGAAAAGAACCAGTTGGTAGCCGGCCTGAAAGCACAATTACACGGCGACGAACGCAGGGGCTTTGAAATAATACTCGGCCTGTTATTAATGAACAAACTGGCCAAGTGGTCTCTGATCAGCATCATACCTGCCTACTTTCGCCCACAGCGGGAAATATTCGTTAAACCCACCACCACCAAAGGGGTTATCGCACACTTTGAATTGAATTCCCTGCAGTACCGACCCCAGCCTTCCTGGGCTTTCTATGCCGAGTATCGGGACATCCTCAATCAGATGAAAACCAGAGTGGACCCAAGTCTGTCACCCAACAGCGCTGCCTTTACCGGATTCTTGATGATGAGTATGGCGGCGGCCGACTACTAACATGCTGGCGGCTCAAGCCCGGTGCCGGCCGGACCGGCCGACACATCCCAATTGCAACGAATCATGCGGGTGTTACACTAGCATCCCTCACCAACACAACAAATATAAAGGAGTGAGCATGGGCTTTAACTCAAGGTTTTGGTGGCAATGGTTGCTGGCATCAGGGGCAATCAGTATTTTCCTCTTCGGCCTGCCCGCTTTGGCGGAAGATGCAGGCAATCTCTACAACACCAGCTACGACATCGGCCAGGGCCAACGTTACTTCGAACGGCAATGTTCCCGCTGCCATGGCTTCGATGCCAAGGGCAACGACGAGACTGGCGCACCGGACCTGACCGGTAGACTATCCCGCGCCAGTACCAATGTGGGCATCTTCAATATCCTTCGGGACGGCATTGCCGGCACAGCCATGCTACCGGTGGCGGCCGATTTGCCAGACTCGCAGGTGTGGCAACTGGTCGCTTACGTGGATGCTCTAAGCATCGATCCAACCAATGTTAATCTCAGCGGTTCGGCAACGTCCGGCGCCATGGTGTTCACCGGCCGCGGCGACTGTAACAGCTGTCACATGGTTAGCGGTCAGGGCGGACGCCTGGGACCTGATTTAACCCGCGTCGGTGAGCGTCGAGATCCAGAAGAGTTGATGAGCGACCTCATCACCCCGCACGAACATGTAGCGCCGCGCTGGTGGACCATGAAGATAACTGGTACCGATGGCAGCTACAGGGAAGGTCTGCGCATGAATGAAGACAGTTTTTCTCTGCGTATCATGGACAACGATTTCAATCTTTGGTCATACCCCAAGACCCGGATTGAATCCGCTGAACGGATTGAGGAATCAACCATGCCCAGCTATGCACAGACATTGACCGAGAGCGACCTGGACGACCTTGTGGCCTATATGTTCTCGTTGAGAAAGGAGATTTAGACATGTATAAGATTGCAAGCCTATTGATTGCACTTTGCGTATCAATACCAATATTTGCCCAAGAAGACCCCTTCCAGACTGTAATCACCCCGGCCTTCTCTCCCATTACCTGGGAGAGGCTCCTCAATGCCGGCGATGAGCCGGAAAACTGGTTGATGTATTCCGGCACCCTTGACAGCCAGCGCTACAGCAAGCTGGACCAGATCAATATCTCAAACGTGGCGACAATGGAATTGAAATGGGCCTATCAGATTCCGGTCATCGATCGCGCAGAAACCGTGCCCCTGGTTGTCGACGGCATCATGTTTATCACCGAGGCGCCGAGCAACTTGGTTGCCGTGGACGCGCAAACCGGCCGCCAATACTGGCGTTACGATCATGAGCTACCCGATGACCTGCGCATCTGTTGCGGTCGAAATAATCGTGGCGTGGCTATTCTCGGTGAAACCCTGTACATGAGTACTCTGGATGCACACCTGGTGGCTATCGATGCCCGCACCGGTAACGTGCTGTGGGATGTAGCCGTTGCAAACTACCAGGAAGGCTATAGCAAGACCGCCGCGCCCCTCATCGTGAAAGACAAGGTCGTTACCGGCATCGCTGGTGGCGAATTCGGCATCCGTGGCTTTATCGATGCCTATAATGCCGAGACCGGGGAACTAGAATGGCGCACCTATACTATCCCCGGAGAAGGTGAGCCCGGTAATGACACCTGGTCCGGTGACTCTTGGAAAACCGGCGGTTCCGCTACCTGGATTACCGGCGCCTATGACCCGGATGAAAACCTGGTTTACTGGGGCACTGGTAACCCCGGACCAGACTGGAATGGAGACGCCCGCCTCGGCGATAACCTGTATTCCGACGCGGCCATGGCACTGAACGGCGACACCGGGGAATTGGTATGGCATTTCCAGTTTACGCCCCACGATGTACACGACTACGACTCTATCCAGGTGCCAATTCTCGCTGATATCCAATTCGAGGGCCGCACCCGAAAAGTCATGATGTGGGCCAACCGCAACGCCTTTTTTTATACCATCGATCGTTCCAATGGGCGCTTCATGATCGGCAAGCCCTTCGCCACCCAGACCTGGGCCCAGGGATTGGACATCAATGGCAGACCAATTCGAGTACCGGGTATGGAGCCCACCTACGAGGGCATCATGGTGTCGCCACCCATCACCGGAGGAACCAACTGGTATTCACCCGGATACAGTCAGCAGACAGGGCTTTTCTACGTCACCTCCTTCGATGGCGAACAGGAATTCTTCAAGCGTGATGAAGAATATGAAGTCGGCGAGCGTTTCACCGGTGGCGGTGGCCGTTACGCCCAGCCGATGGATGCCTTCCACAGTTCTATCCGCGCTATCAATCCGGTCACAGCGGAAATTGAATGGGAATTCCCGATCATGCCACGCTCTTCTGCAGGTATCACCACCACCGCGGGTGGGCTGGTGTTTACCGGCAGCGCCGATGGCTACTTCTTCGCCTTGGACGCGGCCACCGGTGAAGAACTCTGGCATATCTCCCTGGGTAGGCGCGTCCATGCTGCACCGATTACTTACGCGGTTAATGACCAGCAGTTTGTGTCTATAGCATCGGGTAATGTGGTCTACACTTTTGGATTAAGGGATTAGAGGCAAGAAGGTCAGGCCTCTTGATTACACACGTTTACTGCAAACATAGTGTGCAATTAATGGCATGACTCCAAGACTTCCAAGCCGTTGGAATTACCAATCTTCCAGTGAAGGAATTCTGTCTTTTGCATTGTGATATTACCCAGTGGAGCCCGGCTGTATCAGCCACGGGATTCATATCGATGCCGAAATACCGATCGATTCATGTTTATAGAACGCTGGGCTGCGATAACAGCGCTGGAAAAGCATTTTCAGGTACCGGAACCCGGTGCCCTTATCGAGGGGATCGGCCAACTCGCTACCGTAGCTCCGGAGATGAGCCTTGATGAATCCAGAGCGATTCAGCGCCACTAACACAGGCGGACCAGCACCTATGACCACAGTAGCAATCAGTCGTTTCCCGGTACCAGATCTGCAGGATTTACCCGAGGACATTCGTGCGAGAATCCTCGAAGTATCTGAAAAAACAGGGTTTATTCCGAATATCTTTTTAGCCCTGGCCCACAGGCCAGATGAGTTTCGGGCATTTTTTGCCTACCACGATGCCCTCATGGAAAAAGACAGTGGCCTGACCAAGGGTGAGAGAGAAATGATCGTCGTGGCCACCTCTGGCCTCAATCAGTGCATTTATTGCGTCGTCGCCCACGGTGCGGTGCTACGGATTCGGGAGAAAAACCCCCTGATTGCCGATCAACTCGCTACTAACTACCGAAAAGCCGATATTTCCGGGCGCCAGCGGACAATGCTGGACTATGCCGTCAAGGTCTCCCTGAGGCCCTATGAAATTAGTGAATCCGACTTGACATTGCTTGAGGAACAAGGGTTTAGCGAGGAAGACGTCTGGGATATAGGCGCCATCAGCAGCTTCTTTGCGCTTTCGAACCGATTGGCTAACATGGCCAGTATCCGCCCAAATGACGAGTTTTATCTCCTGGGCAGGGTGAAACGCAGTAAATAGCCCACTAAAATTGTGACGCACCCCGATATTTCCCCAATAATCCCTTCCCCCTACCGGTCCCAGTCTGTAGGCTGGATTGGCTCAGGTCCAGCCCCTTGCCCAAATAAACAAAAGCATGGCTACAAAAAACCACAGACTCCCTGTTAGCACCAATGCCGGCGTTCACACGCTGATTACGCCCGCCATGGGTAGTCGGCTGTATGTAGATGACGACGGCACGATTCTGCTCGGACAACCGCCAGAAGTGCTGAAGGGTTTGTTACTGCACGGTATCAGCAACTTCGATACCCTGGTATTGCCGGATGTGAAGGAAAAAAATGGTTCCCTCACCAACTCCCTGGAATTTCCACTGTATTTCTTTCTCTTTGTCAGCAATGGACTTGCCGATAGTCGCAGGCTCAACCTGGTCGGAGAAGAAGATGACATAAGCCACGCCCTGCGGCTGTTGCGTATCACCTTATTTGGGCCGACTCGTCACGAACTGGAAAACTGGAAGACCGAGCCAGAGTTACGCGATGAATGGCTCGCTGCCAGCAAAGAATTGGCACTGAAAGATCGTTACGGCGAAATAATCCCGCTGCTAAATTTTTTCAATATTTCCCCCTTCCGTGATGGCTTGGTGAAGGTGGGCAAGCAGAGCATCACCCATGTCGACCGGGACGTTTACGATATCGGTAATGGCAACTCCGTCGTCCGCATCGACTTGAATGAAGACCGTCACATCGAACCTCCCTATAAAGTCAGTTCGGACTACGTGCCCGGTGGCCTCGTGAAAATGGGCATCGAAGTACTCGGTGGCGCTTCCGGATTTACACCTACCGAAGCCTGTACCGGACTGGCGCTGTGTTACAACGGCGAATACTTGTTGATTGACTGTATTCCCTTTCTCGATGAGCATCTGTTGGCCCGGGGCATCTCCAAGAACCAGATAGCGGCAGTCTTTCTCACCCATCTACATGACGATCATTCCGCATTGTTTCCCTTGATGCAGATGCCGCATCGGGTTGATTTGATCACCACACGCGAAATCTTTCACATGGCCATGGAGAAGGTTTCCTGCGGCATCGGTTGGAATGTCAGCGCCATTCGCGAACATTTTAGGCTGATGGAAGTTCGACCCGGGGAGCGTTTTAACTATTTTGGATTGACCATCGAGCCTCACGTCACGGTGCATAGCATACCCACTATTGGCGCGACCTTTTCCACGATCAATCGCGGCGCCAAATGGGATATCTGCATAATCGGTGACAATCACTCCATGACGGCAGCTAATGAAATGGCTGCTGAAGGCCTGATACGAAAGAGTACCATCAAGAATCTCCAGCGACTCTACCAGGATCGCTTCTCTCTGCTGGTAGCCGATGGCGGCGCCGGTGCGATTCATGGGGATCCGGCCGATGCGATTCAGTCCGCTTCTGACCGAGTGGTATTCGTACACGTCGAAAAACTTGCCAACGAATTCAACACTACGTTTTCTCTTGCGACATCGGGCAAGCGCTATACGATTCTGGAAGGTGATTCTGCCATCTATACTTCCCAGATTAATCACTACCTTACCGAATGGCTGGGCAGGCCCTTCCCCAATCGGTGGATGCGCAGCCTGTTGGCCGATGAAGAAATCAGACGCTACAACGCCGATGATGTCATCCTGGTACAGGACTCCACTACTCGTGGTTACGTCTATCTCATCCTTACCGGTTATTGCGACGTGGTTCGCCATGATGGGTCCGCCTTGCATGTCGATGCGAAACTGCAAGCCGGCGATGTGCTGGGCGAAATGGCAGTAATTACCGGCAAGACTACCCGCAACGCGAGCGTCGTTGCAAAGACCCCGGTAACCCTGTGCGTGTTCTCCGAAGAAACATTTGGATCCTTTATCACTGCCGAAGGATTCCAGGACAGGCTGCTACAAGGCTGGTCGATGCGACCTATTATCGCCAAGCACGCCCAGTTCAACGGACTAATCTTCACTGTACTTGAAAAGCTAAGTCAGATTGGCGAACTGCTCACATTGCCTGAAGGTGGCTGTTTCGAGTTAACGGAAGCCTGCTGGTGTTTACTCTCCAGTGGTGATGCCACCTTGAATGCGGAACCCATGTATCTGGATGAGGATTATGGTGCCAGGCCCTTCGCTTCGGCCAGGACCGGCCCCATCAACAGCAAAGACGGCTGCGTGTTGCTACTATTCGATGCTCAACGCCTGGAAAGACTCCGACTCAAAACGCCCCAGCTTAACTACAAGCTGCGCAAACTCCGAATGCAATCCTCCAGCTCAGTCGTTAGTTGGAAACTTGGAAAAGTCGAAATCTCCGACTGACATAAACCCTATGACCTTGCCTAGAGATTTTTTATGCCTGCAGGAATAAACCCGGTAACAACTCAGCAAATAGTGGCGCTTAACGATGCCGAGGCCTCAGAAAATCGTATTCACAGTGATGATATAGCGCTGAAGTACGGTTTTAGTGGCGCCCTGGTCAGCGGAGCCAACGTCTTCGGGTATCTTTGCCAGCCACTGGTGCGGGCCTACGGTGCGCGATGGCTGGGCAACGGAGTGCTTGACGTACTCTTTCTCAAACCGGCCTATCAGGACGATTTGCTAGCCATTGAAACGGAGAATGTTGGCGCCGATGTTCGGGAGCGCAAACATCGGACATCGGCAGTCAACGCGGAGAGCCTATTGATCGCCAGGCTGGACTCCAGGCTGCCGGCAAAGCTACCACCGATAAATGCGCTGGCGCACGCCGTCGGGGAGTCGGCACAAACAGAACGCACGGAAATAACCTGGGACTTGATCGACATAGATCGACCAGCTCCTGCCTATAGTTGGAATCCGTCAGAACAGGACAACATGGAAAGAGTCAATGCGCAGAGAGACCAGGCCGCGCTTTATTTTGGCGGCAGTGGTCTGATCCACCCCTACTATCTGCTGGATGCCTGTAATAAAGCCCTGAAGCGAATGTTTATTCTGCCGGCTTGGATTCACACCGGCAGTCGAATAATTTTACGCAAGGCTCTGCATGCAGGCCAAGCCATAAAAATCCATGCCGTCCCAATTGAGAAATGGGAACGCAAAGGCCACCAATTCATCAAGTTATATATCGCCATGTGGAGCGACGATGAAGTGGCGGTGGAAGTGGAGCACTCCGCTATCTTTCGAATAGCTGCATAAAACGGGCAGCTTGAAAATCTTCGGGAACTGGCCATCGACGGGCCGCGTCTGCTTGACACGTATTTCAAAAGTTAAACCAGAGAATATGCACTGTTCCCCTGCTAACTGGTAGGACGCCTCCGAACCAGCATTTTCTGTTCACCTTTCATCACCAGTTGTCTGTGTTGATTATGAATCGTGGAACAGAGTGTAATCACACCGGTAGTCTTGCCAGGTGTCAGCTCACTAATCACCAGGGCCGGGTAAACAGTGTCTCCGCAATATACCGGTTTAAGGAATTTCGAGCTCTGCTCGATCAGGGCGATCAGACTGTCCTCCAGCACATGGGGTAGCATGCCGGCGCCGGGAGCCGTCTGGCTGACTACCTGAAATCCGTGGGCAAGTAATTGTGGATGCCCTCTGCGTCTGCAGTATTCCACATCATAATGGATCGGATGATTGTCTCCGGAGACGGCTTGGAAGGCGGCGAAATTTGCATCACTCAGGGTGCGGGACGGGATCACGAAGCGTTGCCCGACCTCCAGATCTTCGAAGTAGCTGGAATTTGTCAGGCTGTGTTTTGTTGGATCGAATTCAGGATCGATCCCACCTTGCTCACTCATCGTAGTTTAATGTCCTCTGTCCCGAAATTTAGCTCACGTTCATTGCAGATAGTGACTGCCGATAGCAGAGCCTTGGCGCATCCGTAATCTAGCATGAAAATAATTACTATAATCCCCTGCGCAACCCAATTAGCGGAAGCGATAGACTGTCCAGAATGTCCCTATGCTATTGAATTAGCTGCTATTATGCACAAAACACAGTGAATTTCAGCAATTTCAGGAATTCAATGAGGCTGAGGCGTACTGGCAGCTGCGCATAAACGACCTGCCCTCCTGCCTCGCCATGACGCGATTGCCAGCACGACCAGGCTTGTCCTTCAACTTGTACCTGGCCGATCCAATCTCAGAGTATTTGGCTGATGACCAAGCCTGGCAAGGCATTGGGGGTGACTACACGATACATTTTGGTGAGCAATCTGAAGCCATGCCAGGCCATAAAAAAAACCTGCCTGTGCTGCATGCTGCGGTGGGAGGGTTCAGCCGTTTATGGCTGGGATCGGTACGAGCGAATGCACTGGCGGTGACGGAGAAATTCATGGGGAACAAGGATTATTGGACAAATTGGAACAAAGCCTCAGCTTGCCACTGCCGAAGGCTGGCTGGGAATTCTAACTGGAGACAGTTCATTGCGAATTATAGCGCCGGGCCATATTTTCAAGAATTAAGCTGCGGTCAATCTCACTCCCACGCAGATACACCCGAGTAATAGTCCTGGTGTTTCGAATGTCATCCAGTGGATTTGCGTTCAGTACCAGAAGGTCCGCACTCATTCCCGGCCGTATCAAACCCAGGTCATTCAGGCCCAGCCTCTGTGCTGGCTTGCTGGTTCCTGCCATCAACGCCTGCATCGGCGTCAAGCCAAGACGCACGAATATTTCCAACTCGCGATGTCCGCTGTAACCAAAGAAGTGGTCGGGCAACGCACCCGCATCGGTGCCAAGTATAATATCGACATCAGCATTCAATAACCTGGCAAACCCGCGTTGCAGCTCTGCTTCGGCATCCGGAGTACGAACGGGGTTTGACCGCCGCTGGCTGGAATTGCCGGTCAAGCGCTCGGCGACCGCGACGGGAATGCTTGCACGCAGGAATTCATCCTCACCGATTGCTTCACGTCGCAGTTCTGCCAAACCCAGATTGGGAATGATAAACACACCTGCCTGCTTTGATTGCCGGGTGATCGCATCACTGAAGTTATCACCGATACGCCCATGCAGAAAACCGCTGACACCGGCGTCCAGTAAATCCGGCATGTCTTCAGCAAATTGCTGATGTACAAAGACCTTGATATCGTTTTTCGTCGCCTCATCGATAACGGCGCTGTAGAGCTCAGGGTGGAGCTTCTGTTGGCTGCCGCCACGATCATCAACCCAGATTTTGATAAACGGAATTTCTTTCGCCGCTACTTCTTTTACCATCTGCCGCGCCTGACGCGGCGTCTCAAGCCCTCGCAAGATAGTCATTCCAGTTTGCCTGGCTACCGCGATCGCATGGCTCAGGAACTGGTTATTGGGACCCTGACCCGGTGGTGCCATGCCCGCTGCGAATAACAGGCGGGCGCCTTCAAACTCGCGCCTTTGCTGTGAGCGCTGTAAGGCCAGCGCCAGATCCTCGGGGTCGCTGCCGGCGGAGAAAACCGCAGCAAAACCGTAATAGGCGTATCGTTGCAAATGATCGATCAGGTTGTCGCGACTATAGTATCGGGCGCCCCAACCGCTGTGCCCCTCGTAACCCAGGTGGGCATGGGCATCGATCAATGCCGGCATCACCGTCTTGCCCTGCAGATTAATAATTTGGGTATTCTCCGGCAGAGTATCTGCAGCAACTTCACCGACAGCGGCAATCGAGTCCCCCGTGATCAAGATCGAGCCAATTTCCACGACGCTGCCATCGCCCACAATCAAGCGCGCGTCTTGCAACAACACGGAGTTGGTAGCATTCAGCGTCTGCGCCGACAACGACGGCGACTGGACGATACCAAGCACTACCAGTATGGGAATTAATTTCAGGATGCGCTGCAGCATCTATCTCTTCCTGTTGATCCTTGTCATTGATTAGACCATTACTTTTACTCTCTTTTTAGGCTCGAGGCTGGTAATCTAGGCCACTTCGAGGGATTACCAGCAGCCTTTTCATTCCTGCTGACCATCTATATCACGGGTACAGGCATTGCACAAACCGCTACTCTCAAGCCAGCCGCTCACCGCTGCTGAAGCACTCGCCCTGGCAGAATGCCCGGATACTGCGGCCCTGGCGAATTTGGCCTGTACCCTGCGTGATCAACACCATGGCAAGTTAATCACCTACTCCCGCAAGGTGTTTATTCCGCTGACTCATTTGTGCCGTGATGTCTGTCACTACTGCACCTTCGCGCGCACGCCAAAGCGTATCGAACAGCCCTATATGAGTATCGACCAGGTGCTCGAACTCTGTCATGCAGGGGCGAAGGCAGGCTGTCAGGAAGCCCTGTTCACCCTGGGTGAGAAACCGGAGCTGCGATTTCAGGCGGCTCGAGATGGACTACAGCAACTCGGTTTTGCTACTACGCTGGACTATGTCACCGAGGTAGCTGGCAGGGTGCTAAACGAGACTGGTCTGTTACCCCATATCAATGCCGGCAACATGAATTCCACAGAGATCGATCGCCTGCGTCAGGTCAGCGCCTCTATGGGAATCATGCTGGAGTCTGCTTCTGATCGCCTCTGCGAAAAAGGCATGCCCCATTACGGCTCCCCGGATAAAGACCCGGCGATCCGCCTGGAAACTATCGAACAGGCCGGGCGCTTGTCAGTCCCGTTCACATCAGGAATTCTTATCGGTATCGGTGAGACCCGGCGCGAGAGAATTGAATCCCTGCTGGCGCTGCGTCAGAGCCACCAGCGCCATGCTCATATCCAGGAAATTATCGTGCAGAATTTCCGCGCCAAGCCGAATACGAAAATGGCACTGGCACCGGAGCCGGATTTAAACGACTTGCTCTGGACCATCGCCGTAGCCCGACTCATTTTCGGTGCCGAGATGAGCATCCAGGCACCTCCTAATCTGAGCCCGGGGGTGTTGCCACAACTTATAGCCGCCGGCATTAACGACTGGGGTGGAGTATCTCCTCTCACTCCGGATCATGTAAATCCCGAGGCGCCTTGGCCACACCTGGACAAGCTGGCGCGGGAAACCGCAGCTGCCGGTAAATTTCTCGATCAGCGCCTGACTATCTATCCGCGTTTCGCCCAGGAACCTGTTAAATGGCTAACGGAAGAATTAAGGCCCCATGTACTGAAACAAATGGACAGCTGTGGATTCGCAAAAAGGGACAACTGGACACCTGGTGCGCTTAACTCTATCCCAAACCTGGAAAAAAAATTGCTACACGCTGCTGCAAATTTGAACGCCGCCCCCATTGCCGCATCTGCAAAAATCGAAGATATCGTCTCCCGCTGTGCAGCACAGGAAGCGATCGACCTCGAAGATATCAGCAGCCTGTTTGAAAGCCGGGGCCAGGATTTTGCCTATATTGCGCAAAGCGCGAACAGACTCCGACAGCAAATTAATGGTGAGCACGTCAGCTATATTGTTAATCGAAATATCAACTACACCAATGTCTGTTATTTCAAATGCCAATTCTGCGCGTTTTCCAAGGGCAAACTCAGCGAAAATTTGAGGGGCCGACCCTATGATATCAGTGCCGAAGAAATCGCCCGTCGTTGTCAGGAAGCCTGGGGCAGAGGGGCGACCGAGGTGTGTATGCAGGGTGGTATTCACCCCGATTACACCGGCCAAACCTACCTGGATATTGTAGACACCGTGCGCCAAGCGGTACCCGACATGCACATTCATGCGTTTTCACCCCTGGAAGTCTGGCAAGGCGCCAGCACCCTCGATATCAGCGTGAGACAGTACCTGCAACAACTACGGGCAGCCGGACTCAACACCTTGCCCGGCACCGCGGCCGAGATCCTGCACGATGATGTTCGCGCGTTGATCTGCCCGGACAAGTTAAATTCCCGGCAGTGGCTACAGGTAATGGAGACCGCCCATGAGCTAGGCTTTAAAACCACCGCAACCATCATGTACGGGCATGTGGACAAGCCGGTGCACTGGGCCAGCCATTTGCTGAAGATTCGGGAGTTGCAGAGTCGCAGCGGCGGCTTTACCGAATTTGTTCCGCTGCCCTACGTGCACATGGAAGCGCCCATGTACTTGAAAGGCAAATCCCGTAAGGGCCCCAGCTTTCGAGAAGCGATTTTAATGCACGCTGTGGCGCGCCTGGTATTTCACAAATTGATTCCCAACATTCAGGCATCCTGGGTGAAGATGGGAATGGAAGGCGTCATCGCCTGTTTAAACGCCGGGGCTAATGACTTGGGTGGCACTTTGATGAATGAGAGTATCACTCGAGCCGCCGGGGCGAGTTATGGTGAAGAATGGGCGCCGCTGGCTATTGAAGAAAGCATTCAGAAAATGGGCCGACTGCCACGCATGCGCAACACACTGTATGCCGACGCCCCCGCAGAACGCCGTTGCAGCGCGATGGGCGCGGGGAAATTAAGAGCAATTGAAAACAACAGGGCCGGCAAGAAACAACGAGGCAAAAGAGTCGATAACATTGCCCAGGTTATTTGATAGACTACTGCGCTGCTCGAATAACCGCTTCAACAACAAGGCTAAATCTGAATCCCATGACAAAGAATCCAGAAATGGCCAGCGTAGCGCTGGGCGGAATCGCAGTGATTGCCGCCACCACCTATGTATTAATGACGCCAGATAAGGGCATGTCTATGGACTACGATTTCAGTGCTGAGATTATTGCCGGACAAACAAAGCCGCTGTACACATGGGAAGTTTTATATTGGACGCCGCGCTAGACAAAGAATCATAACTATGAAAATTGCAGTAACTGGAGCCAACAGTAGCGTAGGCCAGAATTTGTTGGCACAAATCACCACACAGGACAAAATAACTGTAGTGGCAGGGGTGCGTTCGGATCAGGCGAAGGCGTCTCTTCCACATTCGCCTCGAATCGAGACTCGGATAATTTCCTACGATGACAGTGCAGGGCTGGCCAAGCTATTTACCTCCGTGGATAGTGTGGTGCACCTCGCTGGAATCCTTATGGAAAACAGGCAAACAAGCTATGCCAGCGCCAATGTGGCGGCAACTGCCGCAGTTGTGCAAGCGGCAAAACATTCTGCGGTTAAGCACCTCGTCTTCATCAGCGTAATCGGTGCCGATGCCACCGCTGACAACGCGTATTTCAGATCAAAGGGCTGCGCTGAAAAGCTGGTGGTCGAATCCGGCATTTCCGCGAGCATCATCCGCACCCCCATCTTGCTGGGGCGCGGCACAGCGGGGGCGAAAGCCCTGCTGGGCGCGGCCTCGCAGACTAAAATAAAAATATTGGATGGAGGCAATTATTTTATGCGGCCTCTGGATATCGACGATCTGGGCGTCGCCATACTGCACTGTTGTGAATCCCAATCCGTGGGAGTCACAACCCATGAATTAGCAGGTCCGGAGACTATCTCTTACCGGGAACTCGTAGAGCGCACTGCCAAACTGCTGGACAGGGAAATAAAGATAGCTTTCATGCCAATATGGCTGGCCAAATTTGGTGCTAGAATCAGCAGCATATTGAAAGGTGGTGGTATTACACCGACGGTTATCGATGTAATTACGAAGGACGAAGTCATTCAGACCAACGCCGATACTGCGCTGGGAATTTCCCTGACATCCCTGCAATTCACACTCGAAAAAATCACTGACAAGAAACAAATCTCATGACAGAACCAGAAAGCTCCACCGGAGCAACCCCGGAAACTGCGGCCGCCAGTAAAAAAAGTCCGCTTGGTCGCATTATTTTCCTGATTATTACCGCCGCCTGCTTTGGGTATTTGTATTATCGCTTGAACGGAGCCGCGCTGCGTGAAGGACTCTCCCTCACTGCCTACATGAGCGAAGTCTTTGCCACGGTTAACTGGATTCCCTGGTTGCTGTTGATGATTTGCTATTCCCTTTTTTACTTCGCCATCGACACGCTGGTGGTCACCAGAGCATTGAATTGGTTTGTCGCCGACATCAAATACAGGGATATCGCGCCGATTCGCGCCAGCGCCTATATCATATCCATCTTCAATGAGCAGATTGGTAAGGGTGCGATGGCCTACTATCTTAATAAACGCGATCAGATTCCCGGCTGGGAAGTAGGCTCGGTAATGCTGTTTATTATGTTTTGTGAAATATTCTACCTGCTGATCTGGGCAACGATCGGTTATATTTTCGGTGGCGATTCCCTGCCGGAGGTGTTTAGGCTGATCCCCTATATTGCCGCAGGAGCTTGTGTAATACTGGTATTATGGATTGCCTATTTCCAAGGCTACATCCTGCCCGGGAACCAATTTCGTGAGCGACCGGTGTTGCTGGCCTTCCGCAAGGCCAAGCCCTGGCACTATGGCGCGTTCTTCCTGTTACGCTCACCTGCCCTGCTCGCCGCGATCATCGTCTACACGATTGCGCTGAATTTGTTCGGAGTGGAAGCGTCTCTGCTGACCCTGCTGCCCTATCTACCAGTTATTTTCTTTGCCGCCACAGTGCCCACCCCAATGCGGGCAGCGGCAATCACGTTCTGGGTGATTCTGTTCCCGGAAAACGAAGGCGAAATGGCCGCATTCGGATTCGTACAGCATAACTTTTTTATTCTCTTCAACGCCGCCATCGGGCTGGTTTTCTGGCGCCGTGCGCAACGAGACCTGTTCGGAAAGTAATGGCCAACCTCCTGACGACGGTGCGCTTGTTACTGGTGGTGCCAGTGAGTTGGGCGTTCGCAGATCCGCAATTATTAAAACCTGAATTGTTAATGGGTTTTATATTCATTGCTATCGCCACTGACTATTTTGACGGTAAAATAGCCCGTGCCACCCATACCGAGTCAGCCCGTGGCATGCTGTTCGATCATGGCACCGACTTTTTATTCGTTAGCTCGGCACTGGCGGCCATGGCCAGCGTTGGCGCTATTCACCCCTTACTGCCGTTTCTTATCATAATTGCATTCAGCCAGTATGTGCTGGATTCCTATTTCCTATTCCGACAGAAACAGTTGCGCATGAGTTTCCTGGGTCGCTGGAACGGGATCTTTTATTTTGCACCCCTGCTGTGCTTCTCAGCAACTCGATTAGAGTTTATGGCCGCCCTCACATCAAGCTTGCAAGAAGTTACTGAACTGCTGGGACGGGTACTTATTCTCAGCACCATGGCGTCCATCATCGATCGGGGACTGGCGCCCTTTTACGGTCTTTCCCAGAAATGAAACTGCATTGAGCCGCAGCCGATTGTTGAAGAATCGAGCAGGGAGGCGCACTATAACGGGCGGCTGAATTCCGATCAGGAAAGTGCAACCACTGCCGACTACAAAAACTGCACCTGCACTAGCTTAGAGACGGGACAGGGGTAAGAGAAGGAAGCAAGAAACAGCATAATAATTAAAAACCAGGGAGTACGCTTATGTCTCTAGATATCACGATTACACTGAGTGATGAAGACTTGCAAAAATTTCAGGAGAGTATCGGCAGTGGAATAGATGCTGTGGAAGGCTCGAAAACGCGGCCAAAATTGAATTGGCTGCCAAGGAATTGATTCAGGAAGTTAGATCAGCCAATTTACCCGTTTTCATTTCTAATCGATTGGCCAATTTACAGATATTGATCAACATGATTACCGACGAGGAATGGCAGTGACAGAAACCATAAGGACGGAATGAATTGGAAGCACTCTTGAAGAATAGCCTGCTACTCGAGACGGTATTTCTATTACTATCGTTTGCAAATGTCTCTATCGCCCAGGAAGCTCAATCTCCAGTGGCAATCGAGGAGGATGTAGAACGGGTCTACCTCCAGGTTGTCGGCGATGATCGTGTGCGTACCGCAGTGCAACAGATATTCCAGCGCGAACCGTTGGCCATAGAAGAGCAGATAAGACTCACCGAAATTCCAGCCCCACCTTTCCAGGAAGCAAGACGCGCCGCCTACTATCTGCAACAGATGCAGGCCCGAGGCCTGGATGATGCGTACATTGACGATGAGGGAAATGTAATCGGCTTGAGAAAAGGCAGTGGCAATGGCCCCACTCTGCTCATCGCCGCACATCTGGACACGGTATTTCCTGAAGGGGTTGATACCCGGGTAAAACTGATAAATAACCGTTACTACGCACCCGGAATCGGCGATGACACCAGGGGTCTTACCGCCCTGCTCTCCGTGATTGAAGTGCTAAACGAAAGCGGCATCGAAACCGTGGGCGACATCATGTTTGCGGGCAACGTTGGGGAGGAAGGCCGTGGCGACCTCAGGGGCATAAAGGCAATTTTCCGCGATCATCCGGAAATAGACGGCTTCGTTTCCATCGACGGTGTCACCCTTAGAAGGATCACTACTGGAGGAACCGGCAGTCGGCGCTTCGAGTTTCATTTTACCGGACCAGGCGGCCACTCCTTCGGCGCCTTCGGCCTGGCCAGCGCGATCCATGCCATGGGTCGCGCGATCACGAAAATCGCCGAGTTTGAGACACCCCAATTTCCGAAAACCACCTTCACCGTTGGCACTGTCAGCGGGGGCACATCGGTCAATTCAATCGCAGCCAATGCGAGTTTTGCCCTCGACATGCGCTCGAACGATATTGAACAGCTAAGACTACTTGAAGCCCGTGCCAAGGCAGCGGCATTGGAGGCGGTAGCCGAGGAAAACGCGCGCTGGAACAATGGCGAAATAACCGTGGAATTTAATCTGATTGGAGATCGACCAGTTGGCCTGACGCCGACAAGCAGTCCGCTGGTGCAGGTCGCGGCCCTGGCATTTACGACGATTGGCGTCGACTTGCGGGAGCTGGGAATTTCAAGCACCGACTCGAACGTCCCCATGTCACTGGGCATTCCAGCCATCACCATTGCCGGCGGTGGTGAGGGCGGTGGGTCCCACTCTCCCGACGAGTGGTTTTCTCCCACGAACTCTCATCGCGGTCCGCAGATAGCGCTGCTGCTGACACTGTCAATGGTGGGTATAGAGGGTCTAAGCGTAGCCGTACTTGCCGAACGCACACCCTAACCCGCGAGGCCGCAGTTATTGATACCTTCCCCACGATGTCGCAGCAGTGACGGAAGACAGTAAGTAGAATATTGATTGACCTAATTGCTGCTGTTATTAGCCGCCTGCTCTTGCGCTCTATGACCGGACAGTATGCCGGAGAGACCGTAGTTGCCTTCATGGCAGGCATATTCGAAGACCGGATCTTCACTGCTGCTGTAGTTGATAACAGCAGTCCACGGGGCGGTCCAGGTGCTGGCATCCTCGATGGTGAATTCATACTGCAGATTGTCGGCGGCGGTACGGGTAAATTTTTCCACAAATATGCGCTTGCCAGTGGAGCCTAGCAGATCACTGGCATCGGAAAAATTTGCGGTTTCTATAACCAGGGTAT
>PCCP01000079.1 GCA_002731775.1 Gammaproteobacteria bacterium | reverse complement strand
TCTTATACAATCAGGTGATTATGTCCAACTGGGGCTGACGGAGTACACTATAAGCCCTTGTGTATGGTGCCCCGGAGAGGATTCGAACCTCTGACCTGCCCCTTAGGAGGGGGCCGCGCTATCCAGCTGTGCCACCGGGGCATGTGCGAGCGCGGCAAAGTATATCATGGCATCGAGTGACCCCAGTATTATTGCAGACCAAATCCGGGAGTTATGTTAGCGTTTCGTTTTTGGCGCTGCGCCGATTGGGAATCAGTATTATGCAGGACATGCAATGGAGCTGCCTGGAATTTGGCAGCTTGTCTTCGGAGCTTCTCTACGCTGTCTTGCAACTGCGGACAGAAGTATTCGTGGTGGAACAGAACTGCGCATTTCAGGACACGGATGGCAATGATCAGGCAGCGCTGCACGTGAGCGGACATCTCGATGCTGAGCTTGTTTGCTATGCGCGAATACTGCCACCGGGCTTAAAGTACTCCGGTGCCAGCATCAGCCGGGTCCTCACCGCAATAAAATTCCGGGGCGGTGGCTATGGCCGCCAGTTGATGATCGCCGGCATTGGATATTGTCACCAACATTTCGCGGGTGAATCCATCACCGTGTCAGCGCAGCAACAGCTGGAAAAATTTTATCTGTCCATGGGGTTTGTTACCGTCTCTGAGCCCTATATAGAAGACGGCATTCCCCATATTGAAATGCTGATGCATTGGCCGGGAAAAATTAAGTTCGGTAACGAGGCGGCTAAAGATCGCAAGCGCCGACTCTGATCCTTAGCGCGGCGTCTGTGCTAATGTCGAAGCAGCCTAGGACTCTGCTGTTAGACGCGCAGCAGCATCAAATTGCGCCAGGGTGCGGAGTTTGGCTTCCGGTCGCAGCAGACTAATGCCGGCGATGGCCACGGACGACAACAGGAAACCCGGTACAATTTCGTACAGATCGAATATACCACCACTGAGATTCGACCAGACGACTACGGTAATTGCACCCAGCAACATACCAACAACCGCTGACAGAGCCGTCATTTTACGCCAGCACAGGGAAAACACGACCAGTGGGCCGAAGGCAGCACCGAACCCGGCCCAGGCATAACTCACCAGGTCCAGCACCCGGCTGTCACGATCACTGGCAATCAGCAATGCCACCAGTGCTATCAGCACCACTGCGGCCCGACTCACGGCTAACAACTCTGCATCTGACGCCCCGGGTCGTACGAATACCCGATAAAAATCTTCGCTGATCACGCTCGATGAAACCAGTAACTGGGAGTCGATTGTGGACATGATTGCAGACAAGATCGCAGCGGTAATAACGCCAGCCACCCACGGATTAAAGAGACTCTGACTCAAGGCAATGAAGACTGTCTCCGGATTCACCAGTGGTGCATCGGCAAAATAGGCGATGCCCGTCAAGCCAGTCGCGACCGAACCCAGTAATACGAATATCATCCAGAGCATGGCGATACGCCGCGCCGGCACCAGTTTCGCCGGTGACTCCGCCGCCATGAATCGGGCCAATATATGGGGTTGGCCTACGTAGCCCAGACCCCAGGCCATCAGTGAAACAAAGCCCAGCAGTGTCAGCCCGCTGAACAAAGAGGTGCTGCCAGGACTCACGGCGCGCATCTGCTCGGCCACGGCCGACACCCCGCCGGCGTCAATGATCACCGCCACCGGTGCAATGATGATTGCCGCGAGCATCAATATGGCCTGGAAGGCATCGGTCCATACGACCGCGAGGAAACCACCGACAAAGGTATAGCCGACGATGATAAACGCGCCTGCAAGCAAAGCGGTGGAGTACTCCATACCAAAACTATTTTCAAAAAGTATGGCGCCACCGACGAGCCCGGATGCAGTATAGAAAGTAAAAAACAGCAAGATAACAAGCGCCGATAAGACTCGAAGAATTCTGGTCTGATCGTCGAATCGATTTTCGAAATAGTCAGGCAGGGTCAAGGAATTGCGTGCGTGGGCGCTAAAGACCCGCAGCGGTTTGGCGACAAAATACCAGTTGCAATAGGCCCCAATAACGAGCCCTATACCAATCCAGATTTCGCTGATTCCGGACAGGTAAATGGCGCCAGGTAGCCCAAGTAAGAGCCAACCACTCATATCCGATGCACCCACGCTCAGAGCCGTCACTACCGGACCCAGCTTCCTGCCTCCGAGGATATAATCCCCGAGATTGTGCGTTCGCTTGTAGGCTTTGACGCCCACATACAGGATCAGCAGCAGATAAGCTACAAACGTCACCAGTAAGGGCGTACTGAATGTCATTACTAATCCTGCTTTGGTGCCAGCTATAGGTGAGGATTCATAAACCGCCTGCTACGGGGGAACTATTCTGTCTGCGTCATGTTAACTCAAAGTCAGGGCAGCTCCGAACTCAAAGCTGGATTTATTGGGAATAACCATTCCGCAGAACCCGTAACCATCGACAACACCACCGCCGCAACGCCTCATTTCAGGCACTGCCGTAGTATAAAAGCTTCGATCCTGTCCATGGATTTAACATTGATATGGACATGTTTCAGTAATTGCATCCTCAGGTTGCTTTTTCATATTTATAATAAAGGTTTTACTTTGCTATATTGACCACCGAAATAGACATAGTAAATAAAGTAAATACTTTGCGTATAATGCCGATAGTATAAAAACCCGAGGATTTAGCCTGTGGAATTATCCAGAAGCCAGCACCAGATCATGCATCATCTCAAGATGCGAGGTCCACAATCTGTAAAAATTCTTGCAAAACAGCTAGATATGACAACTATGGGGGTGCGCCAGCACCTCGCAGATCTTCAGCGGAAGGCTTATGTGAGCCAGACCCGGGAAGAAAGGCAGACCCGTGGCCGCCCCGTCCATCTGTGGAAGCTTGCCAAAAAAGGACATCAACAGTTCCCGGATACCCATTCCCAGGTAAGCCTGGAACTCATCGACGTCATCAAAAGCAGATTCGGCGAAGAAAGCCTCAATCAACTTATCGATCAGCGCAATCTGCAGATACAGGATCACTACCAGGGGGAACTCGATGCCAGCGGCGACAAACTCGCAGACAAGATCACCCGTCTGTGCGAGCTGCGCAGCACCGAAGGCTACATGGCAGAAGTAAGATTGCTACCCGAAGGCTGGCTGTTGATCGAAAACCACTGCCCCATCTGTGCCGCCGCACAATCATGCCAGCAATTTTGTCGTTCTGAACTGGCGATGTTCCAACATTTACTCACAGACCTTGCCGCGGTGGATCGAGTTGACTACCTGTTGGCCGGCGCGCGACGATGCGCCTACAAGATCACACCAGTCCTGCGCCAACCCGGGTCTGAGTGATGCGCCACAGCGGCGGCGCCCTCCCGCACAAGACAGCTGGAGAAGCCTTTGAATTCGCAGCCTGGCAAAGCCAAACTCTGCTATAATGAGCGCCTGTAATGCAGGCCGGTGGCAGCCTGAACCAGCTACTTTAATCCTCTGCAGTGCCCCATAATCTACGGGCATACAGGCAACATTCAGTGATAAGACGATGCCAAGCAATACTATAAAGATACTGGCCGCTGTTTCCCTGCTAGCGCTTGTCGCCCTGACCGTAATGCCTAAAGTCGTCGGCGTGGGCATTGAGGACACCACCGTTACTAATCTGGTAGACCTGATCCCTCTTCAAGCGCGAGATCAGGTCACAATCACCAGCAACCGGTTTGACAGTGGTTGGTTTAGCAGTTCTGCGGTGATAGATGTTGATTATTCTCCGTTCGGGACGATTCTCGGCGCGCTGCCAATTGCCGTCCAGATTATCCTCGATATTCAGCATGGGCCGATTCTTTTTACTCCCAATGGTCTCGGGTTTGGACTCGCCTATGTGCGGATTATTCCGAAACTGCGCGATGGTGAACTCGAATCGGCTCTGTCACAACTGCCATTTGACCTTCCCGGCGTCGACATAGGTCTGCTCGCCGGATTCGATCAGTCCCTGCGCGTAAGACTGGAAGTGGCGCCGATAAATTACAGCGACTCCCAGGGTCACCTGTTCTTCGATGGCTTGTCTGGCAGCTTTGTGAGCCACGGGGATAACTCTGCAGAGTTTTCCCTGTCAATGGGGAAACTTGAAGCGGAAGAAAATGGCTCCACCATCGGCTTTACCATGTCAGGCTTGGAATTGACAAGTTCAACCAGCCAGTTAAACCACCTACTGGCGCCAAGCAGTGCCACCCTGACTATTCCCCGTATCGCCGGCGGCACCCCCCATCCTTTTACTGTCGACGGCATTTCAGCAGAGTCCCGCCTGCAAACCTCGACGGCAGGAGCAGCCCAAACTGATATTTCCCAGCGCCTGGAGATCGCCAGTATCGACAGTGAGTTTCCCCTTAACTCAATTTCGTGGACCAGCGAAATCAACGGGATTCAAAACCATTTGTTCCAACGTTACTACGGCTTACTGGCAGGCCTGCAGACTCAAATCAGTGTCCCCGCCAGCCCCGCCACCGCCAGCATCCAGATGAATCAACTCAGCCAGGAACCAATGCTGGTGCTGGCGCGAAATCGACTGGTGTTCAATAATCGAATTGCTGCCAGTGCCTACGATGGAAATCACAGCATCGATCTCAGCATCGACTGGAACGGACTCCCTGAACTCGATAACATTACTCGCCTCAATTTGAATACGGCGATCGACGCCCTCACCGTGAAACTGGACGTATCCCTCGATCTGGCAGCAATCATGAGAAGCCCCGCTGCCGAAATGGTCGACCCCTATGTACAGCAGCAATACATCAGGCTCGACCATGGTAGAATACTGTTGAATGGCTCCGTCGAAGATGGCGAACTCGTACTCAATGGGGAGCTTATTCCCCTAGATCAATTGTTTTAATACTTCTCAGTCACCGCAATGCCACCAACCTCATCCCAACGATACCCCAAGCACAAGCTCACAGATTCAGCGACGAAGCTGTATGCCCAGCCTAAATACTGGGCAGAGTGCTTTGGCACTGCGCCCTATCTGCCCATGTGCCGAGAAGAGATGGATGCTCTGGGCTGGGATAGCTGCGATATCATTATCGTCACCGCCGATGCCTATGTAGATCATCCCAGTTTTGGCATGGCGGTGGTTGGTCGCGTACTCGAAGCACAAGGCTATCGCGTGGGCATCATCTCGCAACCGAACTGGAGTAGCGCGGAGGCCTTCAAACAGCTGGGACAGCCGAATTTATTTTTTGGCGTCACCGCCGGCAACATGGACTCCCTGATTAATCGCTTCACTGCCGATCTGCGCAAGCGCAGCGATGATGCTTACACTCCAGGCGGCATCGCCGGCAAACGACCCGATCGTTCGGTGATTGTCTACAGTCAACGTTGTCGCGAAGCCTACTATGACACACCCATTGTGATTGGTGGCATAGAGGCCAGTCTGCGTCGAATAGCCCAGTATGACTACTGGAGTGACGCGGTGCGGCGCTCCATTCTTATCGATTCAAACGCAAATATTCTGCTGTATGGAAATTCTGAGCGGGCCCTGATTGAGCTCGCCCATCGCGTCGCCGCCGGTGAGTCCATTGAGGACCTCTGGCAGCTGCACGGTTCTGCTATTGTCAAAAAAGAGTTGCCCGCGCACTGGACTGAAATTGACTCAACCAGAATCGACTGGCCGGCTAAAATTGACCAGATACCTAATCCCTACGATTTTCACAACACGCCAACAACACAGCAACAAGAGTCCAGCACGGGCGTGACAAAACCCCTTGCATCAACTATAAGAATCATTCCCCTGCCCTTGCAACGCAGTGCTGAATTTGACCCGCAGACAAGTTATATCCGCCTGCCTTCTTTCAATAAAGTGACAAATGACCCCGCTCTGTATGCCCACGCCTCTCGCATACTGCACCAGGAAGCAAACCCATACAACGCGAAGACGCTGGTACAGAAACACGGCACTCAGGAGGTCTGGATTAATCCGCCGCCAATTCCCCTGGCAACCGATGAGATGGACTGGGTGTTCGATTTACCTTATCAACGCAGACCACATCCCAGTTACGGCGATGCCAGGATTCCAGCTTACGACATGATTAAGACTTCGGTGAATATCATGCGTGGCTGTTTTGGTGGTTGCACATTCTGCTCGATTACCGAGCATGAAGGCCGCATCATTCAAAGCCGCTCGGAGGCATCGGTGTTGAGGGAGATTGAGAAAATACGCGACCAGGTTCCAAGCTTCACCGGTACTATCTCCGATCTCGGTGGTCCGACTGCCAACATGTACATGTTAAATTGCAAATCACCGAAGATTCAAAAAACCTGCAAGCGATTATCCTGTGTCTATCCGAATATCTGTCAACACCTGAAGACGGATCATAGCGCCACCACCCAACTCTATAAAAAAGCACGGGCGATTCCTGGAATAAAACGCGTCGCCATCGCTTCGGGATTGCGCTATGACCTGGCGCTAAAAGATCCCGAATACATCGAGGAACTGGTGACTCACCATGTTGGCGGCTATCTGAAAATTGCACCGGAGCACAGCGAGCATAAAACACTCTCGAAAATGATGAAGCCCGACATCTCCAGCTACGATGAATTCAAACGCCTGTTCGATCAGTTTTCCCGCAAGGCAGGAAAAGAGCAATATTTGATACTCTACTTTATTGCCGCTCACCCGGGCTGCGATGAAGAAGATATGTTAAACCTCAGCCTCTGGATAAAACAAAAGAATTTCAAACCGGACCAGGTACAGACTTTCTATCCATCACCGATGTCACTCGCTACTGCGATGTATTATTCGGAAAGAAATCCACTGCAAAAAGTTCGGTATAAGAGTGAGAAGTTGAGTGTTTGCAAGGATCTCGAGCAACGACGGCTGCAGAAAGCATTTTTACGAGTTCACGATGAGAAAAACTGGCAGATGCTGAGACAGGCCTTACATAAACTGGGCAGGTCAGATCTAATTGGAGATAGCGATAGGCATTTGATTCCAAGTGCGGGGGAAAAACGCGGTCAAAAATACAAACAGAGGACGGGAAAAAAGAAAAATAATCGCCGTGGAAAATAATCGAGCCTGGAACGACTCACAGGCAAGCTATCATTTCTGTACCGCAGCTACTGCGTTTATTGTATTAGCATCCTTGTTGGAGTTCCTGCACGGGTTCCCTAATCTTGCTGGTCCTTCGTATCCCTTAGACTAAATTCGATATTGGATAAGATTCCACGCAATATATTCATCTCCATCACATCGATACGAATGCGGCTGAATAATCGTCGCATGCGTTGCATCAATTGCCGGGGATTCTCCGGATCGTGAAAATCGATCGCGATCATCACCCGTTCCAGATGCTGATAGAAGTGTTCCACCTGTTTCACCGTGGCTTTCTCCTGATCCCAAAACTCATCTTCGGCAGTGTCTTTAATACCTTTACGGTCCAGTCCGGCCTTGCGCAGTTCATAGCAAATCACCATAACCGCCGCGGCCAGATTGAGCGAAGAGTAGTTTTCATCTGCCGGTATTTGCACGTGAAAGTGACAAAGCTGTAGCTCATCGTTATTTAGGCCGGAGTCTTCCCGTCCGAACACCAGCGCCACCTTGTTCATTTCCAGTTCTCTCACAACCTTGACCCCAAGCTGTGCCGGAGAAAGCATGGGCCAGGGGATCTTGCGCGAGCGAGCGCTGGCGCCAATAACCAGGGCGCAATCAGTTATCGCCGCTTCGAGACTCTCTACCACGGTGGCATTTTCTAGTATATCCAGTGCCGATACCGCTCTGCCCACGGCGACACCGCTGGGAAAGTCTGCAGGCTGTACCAGCGTCAGCCGGGAAATGCCCATGTTCTTCATGGCGCGGGCGCAGGCACCAATATTGCCCGGGTGTGAAGTGTTAACTAGCACCACGGTTACCTTATCGAAATCGAGCATTGCGCTTGTCTTGGTTGAGTTTTCAGATGGGCGAATTATAGCAATATCATTGCTGCGGCGTGTCGGCTAATTGTTTGCTTTGGGGATTTGCTTTGGGCGTTTCCCCTTTGTTTGCTATGATGCGACCTGCCTTGGCAAGCTGCCAATGCCGTTACCCCAATCTGAAATCTGCCTGAGCCACAGCGTTGACCTCGGGCGGCACTTTTATTGAACTCGCCAGGATCCAGAACCATGCATCCAATGATCAACCTTGCCTTACAGGCTGCCCGCGATGCGGGGGAAGCGCTTGCTCACAGCAGTGATCGATTGGATCGGGTAAAAATCATCGACGCCAGTGCGGACAAATTCCTCACATCCATGGATTTGGCTGCAGACAAAACCGTGCTCTATCATTTGCAAAAAGCCCACCCGGAGCATAGCTACCATTCCCGGGTTTCCGGCTTTACCGAAGGCGAAAACAAGAATGTGATATGGCTCATCGACCCCCTGATCGGTAACAAGAACTTTGCCGCCGGCCACACCCAGTTTGGCGTGTCTGTGGCCTGTCAGATCGATGGTGTCATTAAACACGCTGTCGTCAACTGCCCGCTTACGCTAGAAGAGTACGTGGCATCGCGGGGAGCCGGCGCCCGCTTGAACGCACATCGCCTGCGAGTCGGGGACTCGACAGATCTCGACAACACCCTGATTAGTTTGAATCCAGAGCACCTGCCCCACGAGGATTTCCTTAATTTTCAACGTGAGTTGCTACAACTCGGCGCCGGCCCACGTATTTCCGGTTGCACGGCGATTGATATTATCCAGACGGCGACCAACCGCCTGCACGGTGGCTGGGCTGCCACTGAATGTGAACCGACTCTGGCCGCGGCCAGCCTGATCTTGCAGGAGGCAGGTGGCCTGCTTGCCAGCAATTCCGGCAATCCTGACTACTCGGAGGCGGCCGAGCTGGTTTTTGCAAATCCGAAGTTATTCAAGAAGTTGCTGAAGCTACGCAAGCAGGCGGCGAGCTAAGGCACCTCTGAATAATGCAGTAATGTCTCAGCGGTGCCCTAATTGCAACTTTCTGTGACTGCTGAAATTTAATTGCGCAATTCCGGTATATTGAAAATGGAACAAGAGTTATTAGAAGCCATACCCTTTGGCCCTAGTTCGAGTTCAGAAAACCGGCCATTGCAACAGTTCGCGCGCAACCAATTCATCCAGAACCGAAAAACGGGTAGTTAATCGTCAATGTCCCTAAAGACCAATAACAACCATCACAATCTGGTCGAGGGATCTATTGAAAAATCCCTCATCCGCATGACTACACCGATGATTATCGGCATGCTGATGTTATTCACATTCAGCCTCGTAGACACCTGGTTCATCAGCTTTCTGGGCACCGAGTCCCTCACCGCGATCAGTTTCACATTCCCTGTTACCTTTACGGTCATAAGTCTCGCGATCGGGCTGGGAATCGGGGCATCGGCGGTGGTTGCCAAGTGTCTGGGACGATCTGAATTTGAGAAGGCCAAACAAGCGGCTACCGTCATCGCTTACATATCCTTCCTGCTGGCGACGGTAGTAGTCGCCCTGTGCTGGTTTTTCATGGGGGACTTGTTCAGATTGATGGGCGCCAGCGAGCAACTGATGGTGCCGATTCAGAAATACATGGTGGTGTGGTTTCCAGGCAGCATCCTGGTGGTGTGCATAATGAGCGGAAACAGTGTGCTCAGAGCCTGTGGAGACACCAAGACTCCGAGTATCCTGATGGCGGGCGCCGGCTTCATCAATGCCTTCCTCGATCCTTTTCTCATCTTCGGCATCGGCCCGTTCCCAGAGCTGGGTATCCAGGGTGCAGCTTGGGCCACCGTCGTTGCCTGGTCATGCAGCTTCAGCTATCTCGCCTATTTACTGGTGATCAAGCTGGAACTGGTAAGCAAAACCTTTCCCAGTCGCGAGGTGATGATGTCATCGGGGAGGGACATGCTGCGAATCGGCATACTAGCGTCTGGCGCCAACATGTTAACCCCGGTCGCGGCAGGAATAATGACAGCAATTGCCGCGGGGTTTGGCGACACCGCCGTTGCGGCATTTGGCGTCGGCGCTCGATTGGAACCTATTGCCACCCTGCTGGTTCTGGCCATGTCTTCATCGCTGCCGCCCCTGATCAGCCAAAACTATGGCGCTGGTCGGGTCGATCGCATCGAAGAGGCCTACCATCTGTCTACCCGTTTCGTGATGGCCTGGCAGATGCTGGTTTATGTCTTGTTGGCTATAAGTGCCCCTTTCATTGCCAGCATCTTTTCCGATGACCCTCAGGTGATTGCTGGTATCAAATTATTTATCTGGATAATGCCACTGGGATATGGACTACAGGGGATAATTATCCTCAGCAATTCCTCACTCAATGCCCTGCACCGACCATTGCCTGCGCTTTATCTGAGCATTGCCCGCTTCTTCATCTTCTACGTGCCACTGGCCTACGTTGGCAGCCTCTATTTTGGCCTTTTGGGTTTTTTTGGGGGAGCGGTGTTCGGCAATTTCCTGATGGCGCTGATTTCCTGGCGCACTTTCAACCGGGCGATTTGCGGCGAACATCAATTGCTGGAAAAAACGGCCGAAACTACCTGAATACTAACGCATTAACTGCGAAACAGATTTCTGACGCCTGCAAACAGTGATTTTTCCTGCTTGTGTACGATTGCGATTGCAGACTCGATGGGTCGGTCTTGACCTGAATTGGATGCGCTGCTGTTATCAGCATCCACCAGGCTGAAGCTCTTGTCCTCAACCCTCGCAGGCTCCACTTCGGGTGCAACGCCATCGGTATAGCTGAGGCGGTTATTGGCTTCTTGAAACGCCAGCATCTGCCGGCAAATTTCATCATATTCCACCGCCGTCAACAATTGCGGACACTCTTTCATGTTGAGGGTGAAATGACGGTCGTTGGCCGCTGAGAGATAATGCAATTCCTTCTTGTTATCCAGCAACAATCCCTCTTTCTTGGCGATGTTGTAAAGGGGTGTGCCGCGCAGGGGAATATAGGGGAAAAAGAAGAAATGCTCCGGCGCAATTTCCTGGTTCAGTCGCAAAGTTTGGCGCATATTTTCGGCAGTTTCCAGGGGCGTGCCGACGATGTTGAAGGTCAAGCGATTGATTCCAGCTTGCTTGCAGTTCGCCGCCGCATCCAATACCTGCTGGTTGGTCATTTTCCTGCCCAGCATCTTCGCCCGAAATTCTTCATCGCCACTTTCGATACCGAACCAGATGGTGTGACAACCGGCCTCGGCGGCGGCCTGGCAAAATTTCTCGTTCATTACCTCGACCCGGGAGTTGATGGAAAATGGCAGGTGAATCTTTTGCTTGTAGATTTCGAAAAATGCCCGCACGAACTTCAGATTCGACAGGAACAGTTCATCCCAAAATTCAAAATAGCCAACATTGTATAGATCACGCAGCCGAATTAACTCGTCCACCATGTCTTCCGGATCATACTTGCGCAGAAACGTCTTCTTGGTTTTCCAGGTCTCCAGCAGCGGTGTATTACAACAATAGGTGCAGCGATAGGGGCAGCCGCGACCGGTCATGACCGGCAGTACCAACACGCCCTTCGGACCGAAAATTGAGGAATTCACGTCATCGAAGCCATCTGCCTTGGCGAACACATCGTAGTCAGGAAAAGGTAGCGCAGCGAGGTCACCGATCTGATGCGGCTCGGTCTCGTATACTTCGCCGTCGACCAATTTTTCCCACATACCATCTACAGGGCCCGGTTTCAAGCCCTTCAGGTGCTGCACGATATTACCGATCGCATATTCGCCGTCGCCGACACAGATGAAGTCCACATTCGGGTTTTCGATGGTTTGCTGCTGCGACAACATGGCCTGGTAGCCGCCAATGACCACGGGCAGATTGGGCATTAGCTTCTTGATCTGCTCGAAGTAGGGCTCCATGGGATACCAGTGGGGACTCATTATCGAGAAAGCGATGATATCGGCATCTAATTCCTGAATGGTTTTCGCATAGTTCTCGGGGGAGTATTTATCTGCATCACGCAGAATAAGCACTGCCTCGAGGATGACATCCACCCAGGGGAAGTCCCGTTTCAGGTAGGCCGACATACTGGCGATGGGCATGGCTATTTCATTGCCATCCGGGGAATAAAACGCGAAAACCAGGCGCAGTCGCTTGCGCTTAACCGCAGCGAACCAGCGCGACTTATCCTGGGGATAAGCGGCTCTGCCCGTGCTTACGGCAATGACGTCGGCTTTGGAATTCATGACTCGGCCCTTGGTGCTGACTCTAAAACCCGCGGTGTCGGGTAGCCTGGATCACAGCTACCTACTTAATATCGACTGGAAAGCGCTAGATTATACCAGTATGCAAGCCAATAATCATGAGCGAAAAACCGGGAAACCCTTGTATAACATGTGGCTACTCGGTCATTCCAGCCCCCCTGGTTTGCACTTGCCTGCGTATGCTTTATGCTTTCCCTCCCTGACTTGTCAGATCAGCAATTGGAACCTTCAACAATCATGAAAGCACTCGATGCCCTCCACAGCCGCATTTCCTTCCCCAAGCTAAACGACCCGATCCCGGAGCAGGAGGTACTAGATAATATATACAAATCTGCATTCAGAGCCGCCGATCATGCTGTGCTCCGACCCTGGCGCTTCCTCGTTATCAAGGGAGAATCCCGGGCCAGGCTGGGCGAGCTTTTCGTGAGTGCTGCCAGCACCGACCGACCCGATATCACCGAGGCAGAAAAGCTTAAGCTAAGAGATAAGCCACTACGTGCACCACTCATCCTGGTGACGGTCGTCAGTCCTCGGGAACACCCCAAGGTTCCTGCATGCGAACAGGAGCTGTCGGCTGCGGCGGCAACACAAAACATGTTGATCGCGGCGTATGCCCAGGGAGTCGGCGCCATGTGGCGAACTGGCTCCATGGCTTATCATCCCCTGGTCATGGCAGGCCTGGGCCTGGACTCCCATGAAAAAATAATTGCCTTCGTCTATATTGGCAGTATCAATGCCGCGGCCAAGAATTTGCTCGAAGTCGATCTGAAAACTCGCTTCAAGGAATGGTAAATGCCATGGAACCTAAGTCGTAACCTAGATATTCAATGTTGGAAATGCGGCAGTGAGCTTAAAAAACTATTGCTACCATTTTCGCGCAGTGAAGAATGCAGCAGTTGTAACGCCGACCTGCGCGTCTGCCGTGGCTGCAAGAATTACGCTGCCGATGTCGCCGATGCATGTACGGAGGAGCGTGCGGAATTCGTTGCGGACAAGGACCGGGCGAATTTCTGCGATTATTTCGACCCTCACGCCACGGCATATCGAAAGCAGGACGACGCCGATACCCAGCGGGCCAGAAACGAACTCGCGGAATTATTCGGCGAAGAGCCCCCGGCGGACGAGTCCGATGAGAACTCCAACAGCCCCCTGTCAGAGGCTGACACAGCGCTGGCGAAGCTCAATCGCCTGTTCGGCGATAAAGACTAGCCACCGCAATCGCTCCCAGCGCTGTTATACTCTATGCCGCCTTCTCTGTGTAGACTTCTCAATGCGAACCACTGTTTTTTCAACACCGCTGATTACACCACTACTCAGGGTTATCGCCATCGTGATTCTAAAGCTCACCGGTTGGAAAGCCGTGGGCGAGGAAATTGGGAATCCACGCTTCGTGCTTATCGCCGCCCCCCATACCAGCAATTGGGATTTCCCCCTGATGTTATTGGTCGTGTTAAAGCTGAGGCTAGAGCTTTACTGGATGGGAAAAAATAGCTTATTCCCCTTCGGTTTCGGCTGGCTCATGCGGTGGCTGGGTGGCATCTCCATAGACCGCGCCAAATCTCATAACGTTGTAAACGAAACCGTACGCCAGTATCGTGAACACGAAAGCATGGTTATTTTAATTCCCCCCGAAGGCACGCGCAGCAAAGTCACCACCTGGAAATCCGGTTTCTACCATATCGCCAATAATGCCAATGTACCGATCATGATGGGATATATTGACGCCGCTACCAAGGAAGCCGGCCTCGCCGACCTTTTCCATCCCACCGGCAATCTGAAACAGGATATTCGTGAAATTCGGGTTTTCTATAGCAAAAAAATAGGACTACGAGCCGAGAATAGTTAAGCCATCTTCCAGCTAATATTTAGCAGATGATGAATCAGGCGGATTTGGTTTCGGCCAGGGAGTCTCTGAGGAGGATTCGGCAAATTCGTAGTGCAAGGAGAGCAACAGGCTTTCAAAAATATACTGGGCCTATTGTTGTGTGCTGACGTCGAGCAACTTGAAATTCCAGGGCTTCAAATGCCATTGCTGCAATTGCGCCGTTAGCTGAGCCGCCAGGAGCTCTGGCTGCTCACTACGAAATTGTCCGCTCGCCTCCCCGGCTCGAATGGTATCTAAAGAAAACTCTCGAAACGAATTTTCAGCTCTAGGTTTGGCGGAAAGCATCGATACTAACCTTGGCAGGCCAGCCAGTCATATCTTTGCCCTCCGGATTGTCTGAACTGTGCCGAGTCCATTGTAGCACCTGCTTGCCGAACTCATAGCCAGTACGAAGCTATTGCCGCGCAGCCGGCGGCGCTACAGAGAACCAGGGACAGGCGACGCAAATTGTTATCGGAGATGAGGTGTAATGTCTTCGTCGCCATCCAATATCCTGCCAGCGTAGCAGGCATCAACGGCAAGGCGAGAAGTAGATGTTCCAGGCCAAATCTACCGATTGAGCTGAGCATCGTCAGGGTCATCAGACAACTGACAATAAAGAAAGCCGCCAAATTCGCCCGGATATAATCGTTTTCTTCATGCTGCATCACCAGGGCAATGGGGGGTCCGCCGATGGAGGAACTGGTGGCCATAAAACCAGACAGGACCCCGGCAGAAAACATCGCCGCCCGGGTCGGCTTGAGTACCAACTTACTCATGCTCAGGCCGACGGCAGCGAGCACGGAGATTCCCAACCACACTGCCAGTGCACGCTGCTCTATCCACAACAGCAAAAACCCACCGGCTATGGTGCCCGGCACCCTGCCAATAATGGCAAATTTTAGTTCCCGGAATGATATCGCGTGCCAGTGCTTGTAGGTAATAGCGACGGACAACGTCAACGCAGAGATAGTGATCGGTGCCGGCACATAGAGCGGGTCGATGAAGAACAGCACCGGGGCCGCGATGATGGCCAGGCCAAATCCTATGGAAGTCTGCACATAGGAACCTACAAAAATCACCACGATGGTGATTGCGATTTCCATAATTAATTCACCAGGGAGGAGCAGATCGAAGCGCTACAGGCCGGACGCTGGCAACAGAAAGTTATTGTTCCGTTGCGGCCTGAACATGCATAGTACTCCGCAATCGAAACTTCGCGGGATAATACCTGCTAACAGCCCACGGCGCCAATTTCGATGCCATAGCTGTGCTTGCCACCAGACTCGGATCAATGTGGGTTCCTTAGCAGGGTGAAAAACGACCACCCTCAATTTATTGGCGGTAAGCCCAGCGGTCTCTTACAATGTCACCAGTCGAGCATATTCAGAGAGGGGTTGTCATGAAATCACGCGCTGCTGTCGCCTTCGAAGCCGGCAAGCCATTGGAAATTGTCGAAGTCGATCTCGATGGACCACAGTCGGGCGAGGTATTGGTTGAGATAAAGGCGACCGGTATCTGCCATACCGATGCGTTTACTCTCTCCGGTGAGGACCCGGAAGGAGCGTTTCCGGCGATACTGGGTCATGAAGGCGCAGGTATCGTGGTGGAAATCGGGGCCGGTGTGAACTCGGTTACGGTGGGCGATACGGTAATCCCCCTCTATACGCCGGAATGTCGGCAATGTGACTTTTGCCTGAATCCCAAGACCAACCTCTGCCAATCCATTCGATCCACCCAGGGTCAGGGACTGATGCCCGACGGCAGCAGCCGTTTTTCGCTGGACGGGGAACCAATTCTTCACTACATGGGTTGTTCCACCTTCTCCAATTACACGGTCCTGCCCGAAATCGCAGTGGCGAAGATCCGAGCCGACGCGCCCTTCGACAAGGTTTGCTACATCGGTTGTGGAGTGACCACCGGCGTCGGTGTAGTCGCGTTCGATGCCAGGGTGGAAGCCGGTAGCACCGTTGCTGTATTTGGATTGGGGGGCATCGGCCTGAATGTAGTACAAGGAGCGAGGATGGTCGGCGCCGACCGTATCATTGGCATCGATATCAATGCCGAAAAAATCGACCTGGCCAGGTCATTCGGCATGACAGACTTCATCAACCCCGCCGATGTAGACGATGCAGTACAGGCCATCGTCGACCTTAGCGACGGTGGCGTAGACTACAGCTTCGAGTGCATCGGTAACGTTAACACCATGCGCCAGGCGCTGGAGTGCTGCCACAAGGGTTGGGGTGAATCGTATATCATCGGCGTCGCCGGCGCTGGCCAGGAAATTTCCACCCGCCCCTTCCAACTGGTCACCGGTCGGGTCTGGCGCGGCACTGCATTTGGCGGCGCCAGGGGCCGTACCGACGTGCCCAAAATTGTCGACTGGTATATGAATGGGAAAATCCAGATCGACCCATTAATTACCCACACCATGCCACTGACAGAGATTAACGAGGCCTTCGATCTCATGCATGCCGGTAAAAGCATTCGCTCGGTTGTCATCTTCTAGCGCAAGAGCGGGTGCTGGCGTTGCCGGGCAGGAAATTAAAAGAGCAAACACTGAAGGCGCCTGCGAGTCCTTCTAGATTAATTATTCAATTTACAGGGTTACAGACAAGACTATGAAATATCTTCACACCATGATCAGAGTAAGCAATCTGGAAGAGTCTCTGGATTTTTTTTGCAACAAGCTTGGCTTAAAGCAGCGTAGCCGTAGAGATTTCGAAGACGGCAGATTCTCCCTGATCTTTCTCGCGGCAGAGGGTGACGAGGCCGCTCAAGTTGAACTGACCTATAACTGGGATCCGGAGGACTATGATGAGGGCCGAAATTTTGGTCACCTGGCATACTCGGTGGCGAATATTTACGAAACCTGCCAGCGACTGATGGATGCCGGCGTCACCATCAACCGCCCACCCCGAGATGGCCGCATGGCCTTCGTCAGATCGCCGGACAATATCTCGATCGAACTGTTGCAAAGCGGGGAGGCCCTGGAGCCGATGGAGCCCTGGGAGAACATGCCCAATACCGGAAAATGGTAGCGGAATTTCGCGCCATGACTTGAGCTGACCAGATGGCTCGTTTATCATAGTGGGCCTTCAGATTTGTACTTCCTACATTCGAAATAAGCTTACAAAATACCAAGTCACAACTACTGGATCCACGCAACATGCAATTACTTGATGGTAAGTCTTGCTCTCAACAAATTCGTCGGGAAATCGCCCAAGCGGTCGATGGTCTAAAGGCCTCGGGAGGACGGGTGCCGCATCTGGCGGCGGTTCTGGTGGGCAATGATGGCGCCAGCGAAAACTATGTGGCGCTTAAAGTACGGGACTGCGCCGAGGTGGGCTTCGATTCAACGTTGATCCGTCTGGCAGACACCACCAGCGAGCAGGAACTGCTCAACAAGATTGCCGAACTCAATGCTGATGACGCCATCGATGGATTTATCGTACAGGTCCCACTGCCGCAGCATATCGACGAGAAAAAGGTTATTCTTGCCATCGACCCCAGTAAAGATGTTGATGGCTTCTGTCCGGAAAACGTTGGCAACATGACCCTGGGCCTGCCTACCTTCATCTCAGCGACGCCCAATGGCATCATGGAACTGCTGCGGCGCTACCAGATCGAGACTGAAGGCAAGCACTGTGTCGTGCTTGGCCGCAGCAATAACGTGGGAACACCGATGTCTATACTGATGTCGCGCAATGCCAATCCCGGTAATGCCACCGTAACCATTGCTCATAGCCGCACTAAAAATCTGGCCGAACTGTGTCGCACCGCCGATATCCTGATCGTAGCCATCGGCAAGACCGAATTCATCACCGCCGATATGGTCAAGGAAGGAGCGGTGGTTATCGACGTGGGTCAAACCCGGGTGCCAGACAGCAGCAAGAAAGCCGGATACAGAAATGTAGGTGATGTAGATTTCGACAATGTTAAGGAAAAATGCTCCTATATTACATACGTAACGGGAGGCGTCGGCCCCATGACCCGCGCGTCGCTGTTACAGAACACCCTCGAAGCCCACAACAGAAGATAGAGAGTTCATCATGTTTCAATCACTTCAGGCCCTCCCCGCCGACCCCATTCTTGGCCTCATGGCTAGCTACCGAGCCGACAACAATCCACGCAAGATCGACCTCGGTATCGGCATCTACAAGGATGAACACGGCAATACACCAGTGATGGCGGCAGTGAAAAAAGCCGAAAACAGCATTCTCGCATCCCAGCTCACGAAAAGTTATGTGGGCCCAACCGGCGCTGCCGATTACAACGACTCTGTGGCGAAATTATTATTGGGAACGACCTTGATGGACAGCCTCGGCAAGCGCCGTGTCACCGTGCAGTCTCCAGGTGGCTGTGGCGGCCTGCGCCTGGCAGCCGAATTCATCAAGAGCGCCAATTCCGGCGCGACCGTCTGGGTGAGTGATCCTACCTGGGCCAACCACATGCCGCTGCTAGGCTCAGCCGGCCTCCATATTGATCAATATCCCTACTATGACTATGCCAGCCATAGTATCCGCTTTGAGGAAATGCTCGCCTGCCTCGGTAACATAAAGGCTGGCGATGTGGTGATGCTACATGGCTGCTGTCACAATCCCTGCGGTGCGGATTTATCCCAGGAACAGTGGCGACAAATCAGGAATATCGCCCTTCAACAGGGCTTCACGGTCTTCATCGACCTGGCCTATCAAGGCCTCGGGGACGGCCTGGAAGAAGATGTCTACGGTGCCCGGCTGCTGGCCGAGTCCTTGCCGGAGTTGATCGTGGTCACCTCCTGTTCAAAAAATTTCGGCCTCTACCGCGAACGCACCGGCGCCATGACGCTGGTCACCGACAGCGATGCAACGACGGCGATAGCAACCACACAGATCGCCGCCGCCGCCAGGGCGATGTACTCGATGCCACCAGATCACGGTGCCGCCGTGGTACAACTGATCCTCAACGATCCGGCCCTGCGCAGCGAATGGGATGAGGAATTGAGCACGATGCGAGGTCGCATAAATGGTTTACGTGCACAGCTGGTGAAGCAATTCAAGGCCGCGAGCATCGATGAGGATTTCAGTTTTATAAAGCGAGAAAAAGGTATGTTTTCTTTTCTCGGTGTCAATGTCGATCAAGTCCAGAGCCTGATCAATGATTACAGCATTTACCTGGTAAACTCCAGCCGTATCAATGTTGCCGGCGTCAACTCAGACAACATCGACTACCTGGCATCGAGCCTCGCAGCTGTACTGACCACTTAATCCGGCCGGTCAGACCTTGACTGCCATGACGTCTGAAGAAATGCCCTGAATGACGCAATTAGTGGTAGTACCCGGTAGTTGCAACCCGTCATTTCCCTTGGCGTGACTGCCGAGGATAACCAGGTCGGCAGTAATCTCCCACGCCAAGCCTCATCTCCTAACAGCGGGCAGCACTACCGTAGCAATTCCGCAAGATAATATGCAATGGAATATGGAGGAAAATCATAGACAAAAACCGCCTCACGGCGGTTGATCTATATCAAGCAGATCTGGATTCGAGTGCAGGTGCAATCGCCGCGGCGAACTTCCTCAGCAGGGGCTCGGTAGTGTCCCAACTGATGCAGGCATCGGTGACAGAAACACCATATTTAATTTCATCCAGATCATCAGGAATCGGTTGATTCCCTTCTTCGAGATTACTCTCTAACATGAATCCGATGATGGAGCGGTTGCCATCGAGCAACTGCTTTGCCACGTCATCGAGTACCAACGCCTGTTTGGCTGCATCCTTGCGCGAATTGCCGTGACTGCAATCGATCATGATGTTTTCCAGTAGCCCGGCTTTTCGCAAATCGCCCTCACATGAAATTACACTTTCCTTGTCGTAATTGGGAGACTTGCCACCTCTCAAAATTACGTGACAATGTGGATTACCTTCGGTTCGAAAAACCGCGACCTTGCCTTCTTCGGTCACGCTGATAAAGCTATTATTGGCCGAAGCAGATCGAATAGCGTTAACTGCTACCATCAATGCCCCGTCGATATTATTTTTAAATCCTATTGCCGAAGAGATTCCGCTTGCCAGTTTACGATGGGTTGGCGATTCTGTAGTGCGCGCGCCTATTGCTGTCCAACTCACCAGGTCTTGCAGGTATTGCGGTGAAATGAGATCCAGGGCTTCGATAGCTATTGGCAAGCCTAAATCAATAATATCCAGCATCAACTGTCTACCGATACGCAGACCGTGATCGATTCTATGACTACCATCGAGGTGTGGGTCATAGATCAGCCCTTCCCAGCCTATCGATGTGCGGGGTTTCTCGAAGTAAACCCGCATCAAAATCACCAACTCATTGGCCAGTTCATCGGCCAGGGGTTTCAGGCGTCGGGCGTATTCCAGTGCTTCTTCGGGGTTATGAATTGAACAGGGGCCGACGATGGCGATCAGGCGTGGGTCCTTTCTATCCAGTATGCCTTTTACGTCTCGATGTCCGTTTTTGACGGTATCCAGAGCCGAACCCCGCAGACCCAGCTCATCTTTCAAGGCGCCAGGCGCAGGCAGTTCTTCATAACCGGTGATATGAAGATTATCGATTTCCTTGATGCGATCGGGCATGAGATGGCTCTGTGTTTTTCGGATGGGGGATTATGTTGGAATTACAGGCGTAACTCAAAGCCTAATTGAGGATAAGTTGATAGAAGGACAGTTTACTCCCGCCTGAACTTCAGGTAAATTTCGACTCCGGATTCTCTCACAGCACTAGTTACGCTATCGAGACGGGAGCACAGCGTGCCAAAAGCCAGCGAATTGAAGAAAGGCACGATCATCGATATCGAGGGTGTACCGCACATCGTTAAGCAGGTTGAAAGCAAGAGCCCCTCTTCACGTGGTGCGGCGACACTGTATAAAGTGCGTTTGAATAACCTGCAAACACGGCAAAAACTCGACGCGGCGTTCAAGGGCGACGATTTCCTGAAAGAGGCTGACTGCATTCGGGTCGGGGTGCAGTATTCCTACCTCGATGGTGGCACCTATTACTTCATGGACGTGCAAGACTACAGCCAGTATGGCATCAACTCAGAACAACTGGAGAGTCAGATCCATTACCTGGTGGAGGGGCAGGAAGGCATCGTAGCCCTGATAATGGATGACAATCTGCTGGCTATCGAACTGCCGCAGTCTGTGATCCTGGAAATTACGGACACGCCACCCGCGGTTACCGGTTCCTCGGCGACCAACCGCACCAAGACGGCGGTACTTTCGACTGGACTCGAAATTCAGGTGCCGGAATATTTAGCACCAGGCGAAACAATAAAGATCAATACGGTGACCGCAAAGTTTATGTCCAGGGCCTAAGCCCTCATGGCAACCTGAGCTTCCGGTCCTAGTCTGCATCGCTAGAGGCTAACCTTTCCGTCTGACAGTTCCAGCACAGATCGAAATTTCCCGCGTTTACTTCTGCGCAGGCGCGGCACCACCAATCTGGCTCTTCGATTATTGCGCTGGACTCGAACTCCTTTATTATTCGCCCGGCACGTATATAATCCAGGTCATTGCGTATCCAGACCTCCGGCATACACTCGTTAATCGGTACTGCTCCGGCAACGGAATAAAGCCGATCGTTCTTAACCAGCGCCTGAATGCCTTGATGTTCCAGCACGTTGGCCATGTGCCAGGCCATAGGGACACTGTCGGCGACATATATTCGTTGCATTCTGAATCCACCAATTTAACAATTCCCGCCAGGCAGTATTGATGCACTAGCGATGAAGGTGTTTTAGTTTTAGTCCGCTGGCGAACAGCGCGGCCAAGTATAGAGCGATGCCACCGAATACCAGCAGCGCCATCCGAATTATTCGGGTCATGAGATCCCAATTCAGCCACGCCTGCCAGTCACCTGAATATCTAATCAGAAAAACAGCCAGCAGTGAATTCGCCACCAGCAACCGTAGCCCCAGCAACAACCAACCCCCGTGGAAACTGTATACCTTTTCCCTTCTCAAACCCCGCAACAACAAACCCGCATTCAGAAATGCCGCCAGCGATGTCGCCAATGCCAGGCCGACGTGAGCCAAGCCATTCAGATAGAACAACACATTCATGATCATGTTGGCACAGAGGGCGATCACGCCAATCTTCACCGGCGTGCGAGTGTTCTGCCGTGCGTAGAAACCCGGCGCAAATATCTTGATGGCCATGAAGGCAAGAATACCGAAACTATAGGCTCGCAAGCTACCCGCCGCCTGCTCCACATCCACGGCGGTGAAATTACTATTCTGAAACAATGTCACCAGCAATGGTTCGGCGAGAATAATCAGCGCCAGCGTCGCCGGTATGGAAACCAGACAGATCAACTTAAATGCCCAGTCCAGGGTTTCTGAAAATTCCTGCATCGACGACTCGGCATGTTTCCGCGACAGGCTCGGCAGGACCACGATAGCCACGGCGATACCGAACGTACCCACGGGCAGTTCCATCAGCCGATCGGAAAAATACAACCAGGAAATGCTGCCGGTAACCAGCAATGAGGCGATCATGGCATCGAGCAATAAATTAATCTGGCTTACGGACACACCGAATAGCGCTGGCACCATGAGCTTCTTGATTCGGTCCACCCCTTCATGAAATTTTCCCAGTCGCGGCCGTGGCATTAATTGCATGCGCGCCAGCAGAGGCAGTTGAAAAAGCAATTGCGCCACCCCGGCAATCAGCACACCCCAAGCCAATGCCAACTCGGGCACACGCAGATGTGGAGCCAATAAAAATGCACAGGCAATCAGGGAAATATTGAGCAGAGCCGGCGTAATAGCCGGAATGGCAAAGCGTCCATAACTATTGAGAATTGCGCTACAGAACGCCGTCATGGAGATGAGTAGTAAATAGGGAAAAGTAATGCGGAACATTTCAACGAACAGGTCGAATTTCACCGGTTCATCAGTAAAACCATAGCCTATGGGTACGGCAACAAGCGGCGCCGCCACCAGCATAAACGCGGTCAATAAGAACAGAATCCCACCCAGGCTGCCGGCTACGGCGTTAATCAAATTCTGTACATCGGCCAGGGATTTACTGCTGCGGTATTCGGAAAGGACTGGCACAAAGGCCTGGTTAAATGCCCCCTCAGCAAATAGTCGACGCATGAAGTTCGGTATCTTGTTGGCGAGGAAGAAAACATCTGCCGCATCGGTGGTGCCGAAAAGCCGCGCGATAACAATATCCCTGGCAAGGCCTAGGAAGCGAGACACCATGGTCATTGAGCCGGTAATCCCGCTGGCTTTTAGCAGAGCGCCGCCGGAAGCATCGCTGTTTCCGGTTTTTACTGCTTCAGATTGAGGGTCTGACATACTAATGTTTCTCAGAAGCTGTTTAGCTTTGAATCTTAGCTAGGCGATTATGACAGCTCTGAAATAAAAAGGGATAGCCGACAATATCCTGGTCCCTGCCTAGCCCGCACCACTATTGACATCACTATTCGAAAACGGCATAGTGTCGCGTCTTAAAATTGATGGCAAACTACAGTACCTGCTTGCCCAATTTAATCCCTCGATTTGCATTACAAATCGCAACATTGAAAAAAGTATTGAATACGGTTTAAAGGAGCTCCAATTGGCCAATTCTGCACAAGCTCGCAAGCGCGCACGACAGGGTGAACTCCGCCGTCGTCACAACGCTTCATTCAGATCCATGGTTCGCACCTACATCAAGAAGGTTGATGCCGCTATAGCAGAAGGCGATCGCACTGCCGCCACCGAGGCCTATAATTCTGCAGTGCCAATTATTGACCGCATGGCAGACAAGGGCATCATCCACAAGAACAAGGCAGCTCGACACAAGAGTAGACTGAACACCGCGGTTAAGGCGCTGAAGTAAAGCATTAACCAGCGCATGAAAAACCGGCAGACGCCGGTTTTTTTTCATCCTCAACACGGGCATTCCAGAGAGACCTTCAGCATTATTAATCAGAGGCTCTCCAAGCTAATTAGAACTGGAATCGCTGATTACCATGTTATCGCGGTGAATCACTTCTTCCTCGCCGACATAGCCCAGCAATTGTTCTATCTTGTCGCTACTCACGCCTTTCAGCTTTTCAATTTCATTAACGTCATAGTTAACCAGACCCCTGGCAATTTCCTGACCCGACCCATCGACACAGGCGACGACATCGCCGCGGGAAAATTGGCCCTGGACCGACTGAATGCCAACCGCCAGTAAACTCTTGCCAGATTTTTGTAGCACTTCGACGGCGCCGGCATCGAGGGTGAGCTTACCCTTCAGGCTCAGTTGTCCGGCCAGCCACTGCTTGCGAGCAGTCACTGGCTCACGATCTGCTTCCAGCAGGGTCCCCAGCGCTTCCCCCTGCAACAGGCGTATAAGCACTTGTTCCTCGCTGCCATTCGCTATCACCGTGTTGGTACCGGAGCGGGCTGCAAGGCGCGCGGCCGATAGCTTCGTCAACATCCCACCACGGCCGAGGCTCGCCCCCCTGCCGGCCATCGCCGTCAGGCGGTTATCGTTGGCCGACGCCTGCGGTATGAACTTCGCCCCTGGAGTAACGCGGGGATCCGCATCATATAAACCATCTTGATCGGTCAGCACCACCATCACATCGGCGTTAATGAGATTGGCCACCAGCGCCGCCAGCGTATCATTGTCCCCGAAACATAATTCGGCAGTTGCCACGGTATCGTTTTCATTAACCACTGGCACCACGCCCATGTCGAGTAATGTGGTCAAGGTGCTGCGGGCGTTAAGATAACCGGTTCGGTCAGACAAATCCTCGCGGCTGAGCAGAATCTGTGCAGCGTGCACACCACGGCGCATGAAACAGCTTTCATATGCCTGCACCAAACCCATCTGCCCGACGGCGGCGGCGGCTTGTTGCAGGTGCACCTGTTTCGGCCTGGTTTTTAATCCCAGTCGTGCCACGCCTTCCGCCACGGCTCCGGACGAAACCAGTACCAGCTGAATACCGGTTTTTTGCATCGCCACCAGCTGACCAGCCCAGGCCTCGATGGCATTCGTATCCAGGCCCAGGCCGTTGTTGGTAACCAGAGAGCTGCCTACCTTTATAACCCAGCGTCTGCCTTGCTTGATCTTTTCTCGCATAGCCTAAACTCGTTAATCCCAGTTTTCGTCCAGATCGGTGTACGCATCTGCTTTGCCGGCTTTACTATGCTCGATGCTGCGTCGAATTTCGAATGCCATGGCAGTTTCCAACTCCTGTTGTTGCCGCCTAGACTCCTCATCCTCAGCCAATTGTTGCCGGTAAACCTCGATGGATCGCATCAGCGCTTCGCAGAGCTCATCACAGCCGTTATTGTTAAGGGCGGATATTTCATGGATATCGCCTTTCCAATTCAGGGCAGCACGTAATTCATGCTTCAGCCTGGAGAGTTCTTCTACATCGATCAGGTCCACCTTGTTTAGTACTAGCCAACGTTCTTTCCTGCCCAGGGTCGGGCTAAATTTTTTCAACTCCAGTGCTATTTTTTGTGCGTTTTCCACCGGATTACCGCCATCGACTGGCAATACATCGATTAAATGCAGTAACAACCGCGTCCTCGACAGGTGTTTTAAAAATTGGAACCCCAATCCGGCTCCCTCGGACGCCCCTTCGATGAGACCTGGTATATCGGCCATGACAAAACTTCTTTCCATGCCTCTACTGATCACCCCGAGATTGGGCACCAAAGTAGTAAAAGGATAATCGGCCACCTTGGGTTTTGCCGCCGATACCGTCCGAATCAGGGTTGATTTGCCGGCGTTGGGGAGACCGAGCAATCCCACATCGGCGACCAGCCGTAGCTGCAGTTGCAAAATTCTGGCCTCACCCGGGGTACCCTTGGTGATTTTCCGAGGCGCACGATTGGTGCTGGATTTGAAACGCGTGTTGCCCAGGCCGTGGAACCCGCCCCGGGCAACCATAACCACCTGTTCCGTATTATCTAGATCTGCAATCAGTTCTTCCGTACCCACATCGATGACGCTGGTTCCCAATGGTACCCTGACCAGGAGGTCCTCACCGCTCCTGCCGGTGCAATTGCGGCTCTGGCCCGGACGCCCCGCCTGGGCCCGGTAGCGAGGTTGAAAGCGAAAATCAACCAGGGTATTCAACGACGCATCCGCCTGGATGAAGACACTGCCACCATCTCCGCCGTCGCCACCATCGGGACCGCCTCTCTCGACGTATTTTTCACGACGAAAACTAAGGCAACCGTTACCGCCGTTGCCCGCATCTACCCTGATTTCTGCTTCGTCTACGAATTTCATATGCGTCTGTGGTTGGTCTGGTCCAATGCGCCTAAACAAAAAAGCCCCGTCGAATGACGAGGCTCCACTACGAACTCAATGTTCTTCAGGCCGTTTCGACGCTCACAAATTTGCGATTATTCGGGCCCTTGACGGCAAATCTGACGGTACCGTCTGACTTCGCGAACAGAGTGTGGTCTTTACCACAGCCAACGTTTTCACCAGGGTGGAAGTGAGTACCGCGCTGACGCACGATGATGTTGCCGGCGATCGCCGCCTGGCCCCCAAATAACTTGACACCGAGCCGTTTCGACTGGGAATCGCGGCCGTTGTTAGTACTACCACCTGCTTTCTTATGTGCCATAAGTGCCTCTGCTACGCTTTAATGCCTGTCAGGCTTTAATACCAACGATCTTGACTTCGGTGAACCACTGCCGGTGACCCTGCTGCTTGCGAAAGTGCTTGCGTCGATTAAATTTGATGATATGAATCTTCTTGCCCCGGCCTTGCTTCAGGACCTCGGCAGTCACCTTGCCGCCTTCAACGTAGGGCGTGCCAATTTTCACAGACTCTCCCTCTCCAACCATCAGCACCTTGTCAAACTCCACCTTCTCACCGGTGGCAGCTTCCAGTTTTTCCAACTGCAGGATCTCGCCTTCCTTAACCCTGTGCTGTTTGCCACCGCTCTCAATAACCGCGTACATATCTATCTCCAAAACCTTTACCGGAACGGGAATTTAGCCCATTCCTATTGGGGCGGGCATTTTACGGGAACATAGGGGTGTAGGCAAGTACAATAAGCCCCGAGGCGGCACAAATATTGACCCGTTGAGAGAGCCCGGGACTAGTCCGATTGCACTTTTTCCGGCCAATGACGATGCCGGAAGAAGCCAATCCTGGCACTTGGCTGCCTCGCCAGTCTTGCCGTGGCTTGACAGCATCTGACTCGCTCCCTAGCATGCACACACGAGTTGAATCCAAACTACCTATTCCCACACCCAGAGCAGTTGCACAATCCAGGCTATGCCTCAGCAAACCTATCAGCAAATTCGAGCCGTCGTCGAGTCCGATTTTCTCGCCGTAGACAGTTTTATTATTGCGCAGCTGCATTCCAATGTACCGCTGGTGGAAAACATCGGCCACTATATAGTCGCGGCTGGTGGCAAGCGCCTGCGGCCGATATTGGTGCTGCTCGCTGCGAGGGCCTGCGATATAAAAAGCGATCAACAGATTCCTCTGGCAGCCGTGATTGAATTCATTCACACGGCGACGCTGCTGCATGATGACGTCGTGGATATGTCCTCGCTACGGCGCGGCCGCCCCACCGTGAACGCAGAATGGAATAACCCCTCCAGCGTGCTCGTGGGTGATTTTATATACTCCCGCGCCTTCCAGATTCTGGTAGAGATAGGCGATATGCGGATCATGGAGATTATCGCCGATACCACCAACAGGATTGCCGAAGGTGAAGTTCTGCAACTAATAAGTAAAAATAACCCGCAGTCGTCGGAGCAGAATTACATGCAGGTTATCCAGGACAAGACTGCCATTCTATTCCAGGCCGCTGCGCAATGTGGGGCTATTCTGGCAATGGCGGGGGACCGGGTCGAAACTGCATTAAAGCAGTACGGTATGCATCTGGGTATCGCCTTCCAACTGATCGACGATGTGCTCGACTACGATGGAGATACCGAGGCGCTCGGCAAGAATATCGGCGACGACCTGGCGGAGGGCAAACCCACCCTGCCGCTGCTGTACGCCATGCAACACGCTTCCCCGGCACAGTCGGCATTAATCACGCAATGTATAAGCGACGAAACTGTTGCCACCGAGACCTTCACTGAGGTCATCGACATAGTCCGCGACAGCGGCGCTCTGGACTACACTCGCCGACTGGCCGCGGAACAGGCGCAACTGGCCCTGCAGTCACTATCGGCATTGAGTGCCTCCGAATACAGGGATAGCCTGGAGAAGCTGGTGAAATTCTCAGTCGACCGGCAAAGCTGAGCCGCCGCTACACCACAGCATTCACCACTGTGCATTCTTATAGCCGGCCTAAAACTAACGTGGTATAACGCCGCATAGACAGGGTGATGCCAATCTGCCAGTGCACCCCGATGTTTGCAATTGAGGGAGACAGTACGTGCTTGATTTAACCAGACTTCCAACCCCCGAACCTGTGATGGAGGCCATCGAAGACGTAGAGGAATTCGAACGCACGCCCCGGGAACAGCAGTTTCCCTACAGCGACAGCTACAATCTGATCAGCGACAGTGCGAGACGCTTTGGCGATGATATCGCGCTGGAATTTCTCCTGCAGGGATTGCCCGATGAGCCGAGTCAGTCGGTTAGCTTTGCCGAACTCAGTGCGCAAATTACCCGCACCGCCAATGCTCTGCATGGGCTTGGCATTGGCCCGGAGGACGCGGTTTCTATCGTCCTGCCGATACTGCCACAGACTCATTTCGCCACCTGGGGAGCGCAAGCCGCCGGCATCGCCAACCCCATAAACCCGATGCTGGATGCCGACCATCTCGGCGAAATCATGTCTGCCGCCGGCGCCAGAGCCGTCATTTGCCTGGGGCCGTCGCCCCACAGTGACATCTGGGACAAGGTTTTGATAGCGGCGAAAAACTCCGGCAGTGTGAAGACGATTCTCTGTGTAAATATTCCCGGCCTGTGCAGCGATAAGCCGGATAATAAAATACCCGATGGTCTGGAGATTCTGGATTTCGATACCTGTATCGGCCAGCACGATGGCAGCTCCCTCGATAGCCGCCGACAATTCGATGGCGAGCAAACCGCTGCCTACTTCCACACCGGTGGCACCACCGGCCGGCCGAAACTTGCGCAATTGACCCACGGCAATATGGCCTTCCTGGGACAGTTGATGCAGGTCTATACCGCGCACCTGGAACGTCACACTGTGCTCTGCGGTCTACCATTGTTCCATATCTATGGTTGCATCATCCAGGGCATCGCCGCTTTCAGTGTGGGTTATCGCATCGTATTAATGACGCCCTCGGGATTTCGTTCACCGGAGGGGATGAAGAATTTTTGGCATCACATCGAGCGTTTTCAAGTGCAGAGCTTTGCGGCTGTCCCCACAGTACTAATGGCGCTAGCGGAAATGCCGGTTGGTGACGTGGATATAAGCTGCCTCACCACGATCAACTCCGGTGCCGCCCCGCTGTCCCATGCATTCGAGTTGGGTTTCGAAAAGAAATTCGAAGTTGAGATCGGCAACGGCTACGGCATGACCGAAACCACTGCCCTCATCTCCCGGGCTCCGCTGGTGCAACCGCCGGGCAGCGTCGGTATGCGGATCCCATATTCACAGATTCGCATCGTGCAGCTGGAAGGAAACCAGGTGAGTAAAGACTGTGAGCTGGGTGAGGGTGGCCTCATCCTGGTGCGAGGACCGCAGGTATTCAAGGGCTATAAGAGCGCCATTGATAACGCCAATGCCTGGGTCGAAGACGACTGGTTCAACACCGGTGACCTGGGTTATCTCGATGCCGAAGGCTACCTCTACCTCTCCGGTCGGGCCAAAGATCTTATCATTCGGGGCGGCCACAATATCGACCCGGAAACAATCGAGGAACCATTGAATGCTCACCCCGAGGTTAGCATCGCTATCGCCGTGGGATTACCCGATCCCTACACCGGCGAACTGCCCATGGCCTATGTGGTGACAACGATTGACAGCAAGATAAGCGAAGGCGAATTGCTGGACTATTGTAAGCAGGAAATATCTGAACGGGCGGCGATCCCGAAGCGCATCATCTTCGTCGAAGCCATGCCGCTTACTGTAATTGGCAAGGTATTCAGGCCCTTGCTTCGACAGATGATTTCTGAAACTATCATCAGCGAACACCTGTTGAGTGAATCGATTCCCGCCACAGTGTCCAGCGAGATTGAAAAAAAACGTGGCCTGGTACTGAAGATTGTCGTCAATGATAAGGGTGGCATAGAGACGGCGAATGAATTACTTAGTGGCTATACCTTTACCGTAGAAGTCAGTTGAATAATCCATGCCACGGGACTCCGGAAATGAGAGAAACAACATAAAAACAATGAAAATGGCACTGGGCCTGCTTGCCTTGCTAATACTCACATCCTGCACTATTTCGGGTCTGAATAACGGCACCCCCGAAGAAAGACGACAGTCGATTCAATCCATGCGCGAGGAAGTCCTGGCCGAGCTGTATGCCATCAAACCAGATACCCGGGCCCAGCTGAATAACTCCGCCGGCTTCGCCGTATTTTCCAACGCCAATATTAACCTCATCTTTGCCAGCTTCGGCGGGGGTATCGGCGTTATTCATGACAATAACTCCGGAGCAGACACCTTCATGCGGATGGGAGAGATAGGGGTTGGCATCGGCGCCGGTGTCAAGGACTTCAGGGCCGTCTTCGTATTCCATGATGTCGACACCCTGGAGCGATTTCTTGATGTAGGCATCGCCGTCGGCGGCCAGGCTGACGCTGCCGCCAAGGCTGGAGATCTCGGCATCGCTGTGGGCGGCGAGGCGGTGATTGATAATATCTCTGTCTATCAACTCACCCAGAGTGGGCTCGCACTGCAGGCGATAGTCAAGGGAACCTATTACTGGAAGCATGCCGACCTTAATTAGCTAATCCTGGCTCTAACGGCGGGAATCGACTCCACGACTGCCGTCCAGGATGATGCTCAAGCCGGGGCTGCTTGGACGAAGAATCGTACCGCTGTCTATTATCCGCACTTTCTGAGAGCTGGGTTGGTAAATATTTACATTCTGGGCAAGTATTTTCTGTGCAGATTCAGCCATGCGTTTGGCCCGGACTACCTCACCCAACTCGCTATAAACCTGGCCGAGGGCCTTGTAAAAATCGGGCTCTAGTGCATCCAGGCTGATGGCTTTGCGATAAGAGATTCTGGCGGCATTCAGATTATTATTGTTGTAGGCAAAATTACCCCGCGCGAAATGGAAATAAGGATTGCGGTTATTGAATTGCTCGGTTGCCTGCTCATACTGCCTGGCCAGTTGAACGTTTCCAGAATTGTGGTAAAACTTCGCCAGGTTATTAATCGCAGTGGCGTTGGTATTGTCCTTCTGAAAAGCCACCTGATAACTGTATTCTGAGAACTCGCGGTTACCCAACCTGTTGTAAGTGGCGCCAATATTGTTCCAGGCAATCGACAACTCAATATCCAGAAATAAGGCATTCTTGAAATAAACCAAGGCCTGATCGAAATCATCTTCTATCAGGGCTTCGACCCCCAGATTATTGAAATACAGAGCTCGGGCCTCCTGATCCTCGATGATGGATGCAGTTAGTTTTTGTAATCCAATCTCTGGCGTGAAATCCACAACATAGCGTCGCCGCATATTGAAGCGTCCGGTCGCATTAATGTGCTGGCTTAAAACCAGCAAGCCACCCCGAATATCCCAGGCGGGCTGCACGGCGACGGTCTGGAAATTTGCATCCAGGCCAACATAGCGCGCCATCGCCACATACAAATTCATTACCGAGAGACAATTGCCCTGTTTAACTGAAAAAACTTCGACAGCGGTATGCGTGATTTCATCTGCATACTGAATATTCAAAAACTCTTCGCCATAGAGAATATCCTGTAATTTATCTAGACGCTCTTCTTTACTGTCCCTGGGCCCTATATAAGAATCAAGCATACTGAGGATTTCGGGAGAGAGCTCTAGTGGCTCTATGTTGCTGTACTGGTCACTGGTTTGAGAGATGATCTGACTATATATTTCAGGATTTTCAGCGAACTCCAGCTCCACATCAATGACGACACAGCCTGCGATCCCGATGGTGTAAAACAGCAGCAGGCAAAGTCTTATCCTGTGAAAATGATTCATGCTCATGCTCGATCAACTGCTCTCAAAATCAAGTACCTCAATAATGTGCAGGGGTCGGACGCCCCGTCTTGTCTATCTTCATGAATTCGTAGCGACCACGCAGGAAGGGCACATCTTCTTCCTGCAGATTGCGAAACAGGCCGATCCATCCTGCATAGTTTGCCACCGTGGCCATGCTGCTACCAAGCCCAGAATAATCAAGATTGTCGCTGAGTCGACTGACGTATTGGCCCCATGATTCCTGGTAGGTCGTGGTGCCGGAAACAGACTCATACTCATATTCCAGGGCCACCCTGGTCTGGGCAATCCGCACGTTATTGGCGGACAGAAATCGAATTTCATAGTCGGTTTCGAACCCGAGAGAATTATTTCCCCCGACAACAAACCAATCCACGCCAATATCTATCATCACGCTCTTGCTAACAGAAAGATTGGGCACATATTCGAATGGCTGGGTGTCGGCGAGCATGATTTCATAACCCGCATCGGTATTGCGCAAGGCCGACGATATACGAACTCGTCCTCCAGCATCGATATCTACAATCGAGTCGGAATGAATCGAGCCGGCACGGATGCTAAAATCGAACAGGGCTTTCAGGGTCTTTGACTCCAAAGTTGGCAGCTGCCAGTTCTGGCCACTGTCATCGACGAGATGGAGGCTACCCGCCGAGTACACCATTGCTGCAATACCGATTGGCAGAGTCGCTATCTCTCCCAACGCCACACCCCCCGGCACGATAATTTCCCTGATCGTCGACTGATTGAGTTCATCACCTAGTGTCTCTTTCAAAAACACCGGGGGCTCATTTCGAGCCAGGGCACGATCGTTATTTTCCTTGAACAGTGAATTACTTTTGCGACGCACACGTTTGCCAAGATAGACTAATTCCGTAACTTCAGTGTGATATCTCCGGGCCACCTGGGAATCGATCGCCAGGCGCTGGGCGGCGGTCGCATAAAGGCGTGCAGAGGGAAGCACATGGCCGCCAAAAAAGGTTTGAATATGGTAGCCGTAAGCATTGGCGACAGCTCCAATCTGCTGCGCCCAGACCAGGTCTTTCCGGTAGAAGGAAATGAAGATCCGCGCCTCGGCAGGGGCAGTAAGCCAGGCTTTAACATAGCCATCGAGACCCCTGCGATTGTCCACACCCAGATTCGAAAGAATAGCGAGGCCGCCAATTTGTTCCGCCTCATACTCACTCTCCCAGACCCTGATTTCTTCACTACCGGGGAGACTGCCTGTGGGCAGATCTGGAAAGCGACCCAACCTCGGTCGTCTAATACGTTGACGAACGAGATCGCGGTCATTGAGATTTTCTACCACGTCCAGTTCATAAACACTCAGGGCTTCCGCCACGGTTTGCAGGAACGGATCTTCGAATTCCGGCGTGACATCGGATGGAGAAGCGACCGGCTGCGCGCTGGCAACTGCTGTCAGCCACAGGTACAACAATCCCACGACACCGTGAAATGCGCGCAGTCGTGTTAATTGCCTAATTGCTCGCACAGGCATCATACACCTCACCGCGCCTCTTCTTCATCAGGCTTACTCGAAGATCGGAAACGTAAGATGGCTCACGCCAGAAATGTATCGGCTGCGCCATCTCATTAATCAAGCGTTCTGCTTCACCATACTCATCGGCAGCGATGGCATATTTGATCGCTTGTTCCATGATAAACGAATCTGCAGGCAACAGGGCAAAAGCCTTCCTCTGGTAGTCCCTGCCGTTGATCCAGTTCTCACCCGCGAGTAAATAGAGCTCGCCCATGGCCAGATTGGCTTCTGGATTTTCCGCAGCCATAGCTATGGCTTTTTCGAAATGCAGCCTGATACCGGCGACGATATCCGCTGTTTGATTTACTGACCAGTCCTTATCGCAGTCATTCAATTCAGATTCCCAATATTCACCATAGTCCATCAATATATCCGCCTGATTCGGCCCCAGGGCAATCGCCTGCTCAAAATAGGCGGCTATGATTTGATCTGCTGGCGGCGATTCCTGAAACCTCAGGGCATCCCCTAATCCCGAGTAGCTACGCGCGATGCTTGAATCCAAATCCATCGCTGTCTGGAAAAACAACTGGGCATTGTCCGGTCGTCCGGAGTTCAGTGCCAACTCGGCCAACATGATAGCCAATTGGCCACCTTCTATCTGACTGACCCGGTATTGCGGATTTTCAATCAGCTCCCCATGCATTATGGTGCCCCGGGATCGGCTACTGCTTAACAAATAATCATTCAGTTCGACATCCAATTGAGCCGTGGTGACATCGAATGCCTGGTCGAAGGCAAAGCGGGCGTTGCGCCCTTCTAACAGCAACTTCAGATAACTTTGTAAATTATCACGGCGATCGACAAACCCTTCTTCTTCGTAGGCATGCTCTAAAAAATACAACAGGGCCTGGGATTTTAAGTTGGCAATCTGAACTACCCGCGGCGATGCCAGTGCCTCATCCCGGTACAGGAGCCGATCCATGGATAAGGTCTCGCTGAGAGGTACCAACAGCTCATTCTCGTGCGCACTGAAGCGTTCGGACTGCGCCTGGCCCCATTTTATTTGCATACGCGCCAGATAGCCGGCAAGCCCCTCTTCATACCAGCGCGGCAAGCGCAGGTCAGAAAAATTTCTCACTAGAAAATGAACGTAGTGGTGATAGGCATCTTCGGTGGATTTTTCGTCGCCGGCGACCAGAGCCATGAAGTTCGATCGAGGCGAGGGATGGAAAAATGCCTTCTCGTCTGCCTGCGAGAAAAACTGGAAATTCTCCACCGTGTCAAACAGATAGACATAGTTTGGAATCGAGGCGCTGGGAAAGGAGGACTTGTCCTGAATGACGTAGGCGGCGATCTGTCTCCAGGTTTCCAATTCATCAGCAAACCGGGCCGTTTGCCGCGCCGAGCGCTGGCTGAGGACGGTAAAATGCGCAGTTTCCAGTAGCAGCCATGAATCTTGCATCAGCTTGGCCTGCGCAAAGCCAGGACCCGGCAGTGTGACCAGTAGTGCAAAACCCGTTAAATGCTTGAATATATTAAAGAAAGCTCGCATCGTGTGACCCAAATAGCACGCCATCATCGACCCATCGGATTACTGTACCACGCCATTTACAGTGGCTTAAAGACTATCCGGTATTATTTGCGATCATGCTCCTGCGAACCCTGTCCCCGCTCCATTTCGCTCTCTCCGCAGCCGCTCAAGCTGTTGTCGGAAAGCCGGCTTTAGCGGTATGAGTCAGCGGTTCCCTACGCTACATCGCCGGGTAATTCGGCCCACCACCACCTTCCGGCACCACCCAGTGAATATTTTGGGCAGGGTCCTTGATGTCGCAGGTTTTACAATGCACACAGTTCTGGGAATTGATTTGAAACTTTTTCTTGCCATCGCCGGCTTCAACTATTTCATAAACGCCTGCCGGGCAGTAGCGCTGCGCTGGTTCATCATAGATTGGCAAGTTGACTGCGATCGGCACCGACGGGTCTTTCAATTGCAAATGACAGGGTTGATCTTCGCCGTGGTTGGTATTGGACAGAAACACCGAAGACAGCTTGTCAAAGCTGATCTTGCCATCGGGCTTGGGATATTCAATCTCTGGGCACTGCGCCGCCGGCTTGAGTTGACCGTAATCGGTAGATTTATCATGAACTGTGAAAGGAAATTTGCCGAATAAAATATTCTGTTCGATAAACGCCATGGCACTGCCTAGCCAAAATCCAAATTTATGAAAAGCTGCACCAAAGTTACGGGTTTTGTGCAACTCGGCTCGCAAATCTGACTGCCTGAACCGTGCTGTGTAGTCAATCAATTCAGAATCGTCCGAATCCTGACTGACTGCGGCGAATAAAGTTTCGCCAGCGAGCATGCCAGACTTCATCGCGGTATGACTGCCCTTGATCTTCGCTACATTCATAGTGCCGGCGTCACAGCCAATTAACAGGCCCCCGGGAAATGTCATTTTCGGCAGCGAATTCAGTCCACCTTTAATGAGAGCCCTGGCGCCATAGCTGATGCGATTCCCTCCCTCCAGATATTGTTTGATCACCGGATGTTGCTTGAATTTTTGAAACTCATCGAAGGGGCTGATATGTGGATTTTGGTAAGCCAAATCAACAATTAATCCGAGCGAGACCTGGTTGCCTTCGACATGATAGAGGAAGCCGCCGCTACTGGCGGCATAGCTGGCACCGATCATGGGATAACCGGCGGTGTGTACCACCAACCCCTCCCGGTGCTGCTGCTGAGGAATTTCCCAGACCTCCTTGATGCCGAGGCCGTAATGCTGGGGGTCACAGTCCTTGTCCAGTTCAAACTTGTTGATAATTTCCTTACCGAGGTGACCGTGACATCCCTCCGCAAGAATTGTATAGCTGGCGTGAAATTCGAAGCCAGGTTCATAGGAAGATTTTTGCTCACCACTGGCATCGATTCCCATATCGCCGGTGGCGACACCCTTAACGCTGCCATCGTCATTATAGAGAATTTCAGCTGCTGCAAAACCGGGGAATATTTCGGCACCCAACTCCATTGCCTGTTCTGCCAGCCAGCGGCACAGATTGCCCAGGGAAATGATGTAGTTACCGTCGTTGTGCATCGGCCGTGGCAGCAACAATCCAGGAAAGCGAAACGATGACCTGGCGCCGGCGAGAAAATAGACATCGTCGACGGTTACTTTGGTATTCAGCGGTGCGCCTCTCTCTTTCCAATCCGGGAAAAGCTCGTCCAAGGCGGATGGCTCGAATACCGCACCGGACAGGATATGGGCGCCAATTTCAGAGCCCTTCTCCAATACACATACTGACAGTTCTTTTTCGGCTTTCTTGGCCAACTGTAACAACCGACACGCCGTTGCAAGCCCTGCCGGCCCGCCTCCAACAATGACAACATCAACTTCCATGGATTCACGTTGCATAGTTGATTCCCTGACTATTCTCCGGCTGTTGACGCGTAGATCGGGCGACTGAAATAACCCGTTTCCCAGTTAACACACAGCTACGGATCTTGATAAAACACGCGCTCATTATCCTCAATTCAAGGATTGAGCGCAAAAAAGCGGACCCGGCTCGGTAGCATTACAAAAAGTCACAAGTAATTCGAATACCGGGATTCATAAGTAGGTCCCTTTATGGGCGACTTACGCCCCTACAAATCGTCTCCACCCGCCGTTGCTGCGCAGATGGCGGGACATTCTTTAACGCTGCATAGAACTGCTAATATCGCAATTTTTTCACTTCGGGTCGACATGCAAGATGCCAACGACTGACAACGCTGCCGTGAACGTATCCGCTTCGATGGCGCCACGGCTGCCGGGATAGTTGAGGAAATTAGAAACTACTGTTCAGCAACGGCATCAAGTACGCATTGGAATTACGCTGCACTTTTTAGCCAGAATGCGTCGATTCCCACCTTCTCCTGATAATATAAAAAGACAAGCGTGTATATCGCTGTCTTTTCTTATGCGCGCAGAATTGTCGGGCAATGCCCCGCTCACGTGTTTCTCTCAGTGCGTATAAAGCACCACCGAAATAAATAGCACCAGAAACAAAACACCCTCGAGCACACCAAGCAATAGCTTTGTCTTCGGTGGGAGTCGGCTAACGTACCGGTCGATCGGCACCAGGAGTTCCGTGTACCTGAGATTTTTCATTGACCTATTCCTGCAGCGGCGAGACCTGGAATAATTGCTGCGAGCTTAACCCATAATGAATAGCTTCGTGCAGCGAGTATCGTGCTTGTATATCTGATTAGACGTTTGTTTTTCAGAACAGTTACTTAAATAGTTCCCTCCATTCCAATACCACTGTTTCCAATTCTGGCAACGGCGGTTTACTTCCGAGCCCGGCACCTGTTTTCCCGTCCATCTTTTGCCATGATCTTATACGCAGCAAGACGTGTGAATCGGCTCATTTGGATGCAATTTCTGCTGAATTGTACAAAATACTGGCGCAAGCGGATACGAACCCAGCCGGGCTGGAATAATGAACAGGAGAAAATTATGGCTCGAGAGGCTGCAGATTCAAAAGAACAACAGTAATAGCTACTCGATCTTGGTGAATATCATCATATGTTGCCAGGGTAGAAAGTCCAGCGTGTCGGTCCACTCCAGGCCGAACACACTCATTTCCTTGACCACCTGCTCCTCCGTCATCTTGTGCAGGGGACGAATCGGCACACTGGCGTCCTCACCGCGATATTCAAGGAAAAAGATTCGACCACCGGGTCGCAACGCCTGGTAAATGCCGTTTATCATTTCGAAGGGGTGATCAAATTCATGGTAGGCATCGACCATGATGGCCGCATCAATGGAGTTCGGCGCTAGATTAGGATCGGCCACCGTCCCCAATACGCCCTCTATGTTGGTGACATTGTCTTCGCGCTTCTGGTTTTCTATCAAGGCCAGCATCTCCGGCTGGATATCAACGGCCAAGACTTTGCCCTGTGGCACCAGTTTGGCAATGCGGAAAGAAAAATAACCAGACCCCGCCCCAATGTCCGCCACCACATGATCAGGCTCCAAGCCCATATTAGCCACGACTTCATCGGGCATCTCTTCCTGAATGCGCCCCGGCCGGTTCAGCCAATCCGCTGCCTGGTGGCCCATGACGAAGGAAATCTCCCTGCCCATGTAGAATTTTCCGATACCCGTGGTGCGGCGCTCCGGCGCCACGATGTAGCCCGGGAATTCCGCAGCTACCACCAGCGACGTCGTGAAGATGGATACAACGAGCAGAGCAACAGCGATGCGAGGTTTTAAATGATTCATGGGCAGTCCTTGTCTTTGCGTTCAATGGCTGGACGGGCAACCGTAGACGCAGATAGCAATACAGGGGGTTATTCCGAGGAATAACTCACTGCGGGAGAGCGATGTTTGGATTGTAGTGCAGAGACAGGGGGTCAAACAAGAAAGCCCGCAGAAACTGCACTTTACAGCTTCCACGGGCTAATGGGGATTAGAATCCCTTGGCAGGAGAATTTAGAGTAGCCTGAGCAGGTACTGACCAGAGCCTTTACATTTCGGGCAGGTATTGACTTGTTGGATTTTACCGGTGCCTTTGCACACGTTGCAGACATCCTGGTATGGTTCCTTCAGGATTGAATACAGCTCTATTAATGCTTTCTTGGGTACTTTTCTGTTAGCCAGTGTCACCACAATAAATACTCCTAAGTAGTGCTCTTCAAATCTTCAGGCGTCTTCGCCGACCTTTTACTGCCTTTATGGCGCGCGTCTCAGTTGTCACCAGTATGCCTAAAGTCGACACCTAAAAACGGACCTGCTTCACAAAATTGAAGCCCCGTGTAAATTTATTTAATAGGTAGAATCTTCCTATATATTAGTCAGTTATGTTAATATCCTCAACCAAATATAGGGGTATTCCTACATAATGGAAGCAGCTAATGACTAAAGTTTTACGGGGTATTCGGGTACTGGATTTCGGCCGCTATATCGCTGGCCCCTTCTGCGGCACGCTGTTGGGGGATATGGGGGCAGAGGTTATCAGGGTAGAAAAGGTCGACGGCAGCGAGGATCGCTTCCTGTCTCCTATCAGTGATAGCGGTGACGGTGCGTTGTTTATGCAGCTGGCGCGCAATAAACTCGGCATGACCCTGAACCCGATGAAGCCGGAAGGACAGGAAATCGTCAAGAAACTGGTCGCCACCGCCGACGTGGTCATAGCCAATCTGCCACCGGATACGCTACAGCGCATGGGGCTGGACTATGACAGCCTGGCTGCCATCAAGGCGGATATCATCCTCACCACGGTATCTGCCTTCGGCCGCGGCGGGCCCTACGCCAACCGGGTAGGCTTCGATGGCCTGGGTCAGGCCATGTCTGGTGCCATGTACTTGAGCGGTACCCCGGAACAGCCGACGAAGGCCTATCCTCCCTTTATCGACTTCGGCACCGCCAGCCTTGCCGCCTTCGGTACCATGGTCGCCCTCTATGAGCGCCAGCAGACCGGCAAGGGCCAGATGGTTGAGGGCTCCCTATTTAACACCGCCTTAACCATGATGAACGGCCCCACCATCGAGCAGAGTGCGATTCAGCGCAACCGCGTCGCCAGCCTGAATCGATCACAGACTTCGGCTCCGGCCGATACCTTCAAGACCCGAGACGGCTGGATACTGGTGCAGTCCGTCGGCGGACCGCTGTTCAAACGCTGGGCGGATTTAATGGGCGAAGATCACTGGCTGCATGATCCCCGTTTTAAGGATGACATCAGCCGCGGCGACAATGGCGAGCTCATCAGCGAACGTCTGGCAAAATGGTGCGCCGAGCGTACTTCCAAGCAAGCATTAGAGGCTATGGAAGCGGTGCGGCTGCCGGCCGGACCGGTCCTGTCACCCCAGCAAGTGTTGGAAGACCCCCATATTGCCGCTAAAGGTCTGTTTCAAGCGGTGCCGTCCCCGGGCCTGGACGAGCCGGCACCACTGATGAAAACACCGGTAGAACTATCCCGGACGCCGGGAGAAATCCGGACCAGAGCGCCAACCCTGGGCGAGCACACCGATCAAATCATGGGGGAATTGGGCTACACCGATGCAGAGATCGCAGAACTGCGAGACAAGCGAGTTGTGTAGGCCCGCGCACTTGCGCAGTAAAAAGCGCAATACAGAAATGGCCTGAAGGAGATTTCTATCTAATTAGGGTGCTCACTTGTCAATAACGGCTGGACGGCTCGTTCCCCTCGGCGCTATCACCCGTGCCGCCTCTTAGTTTGTCGGGTTAGTGCCGCGTGTGCGTGCCAACCACTCTACGAGCGGTTCGACGTCGCTGAGTGGCAGCGCCGCTCCCCGCCCAATCATAGCGAGCAGGAGCGAGCGCCACTGCTCCTCGTTCGCACGGGCCTCCTGCACCCGGTCCAGGGAGTGGCACGCTTCGCAGGTTCCGGCTAGAATGGCCTCAGCACCTTCGTCTACAAGGAAGTCCGCTTCCGTAAGGACCCTGGGCACGTACTCCCGTGGGAAAGGAGTCGACTCGGGACCGAACTGCTTACCCAGCCAGTCAAGAAGGATCGCTTTGTCGGCGTCGGCAATCACCGCGCCCTGGAC
>PCCP01000078.1 GCA_002731775.1 Gammaproteobacteria bacterium | reverse complement strand
TGGCCCCTAATCGACAGGGTGCCCAGGTCATCGTTGCCGACGAAGCCGCCCAATAAATCACCAAGATCTATCTGGTAGCTGACCTTGAAATCCATGGCTTTCACCAGCATCTTGGAAGCGTTGGACCGACCTACCGTCACCCGGAGGATCTGGGTCAAGTCATCAGGATTACGCTCGATTCGTGGATCTGCACCGCTAGAGGTCCACGCCGCCAATTGAGCGTAAGTGGGTTGACTGGTAAAGCCCGAGTTGAAGAAGTCCAGATCCAGCAGTTGCTGTGGATCGACGCTGACAATTCGGTCGGTAAAGTCGGTCTCGGTGTAGTCGATATCGAACCGTAGATTGTCCAGTGGCTCGAAAGTGATACCCCAACTAAGGGTATCGGCAGTCTCTGGCGTCAGGAACGGGTTACCGGCCTGACAACGTCGAGCGTAAGCGAAAAACTCCGAGAACGGATCGTCGATATTGGCCAGGTTACACCGCTCTGGCGCGAACAAGTCGTTCAGGCCCGGGGCGATAAAGGCGGTGCCCTTGGTGCCGCGAACCGTCAACCAGTCAAATGGGCTGTAGGTGACACCGAACTTCGGATCAGTAGAGCTCTGGCCGGTTGAGTAAGTCTCATCACGGGTTGCTATCTGGATTTCCAGGTTGTCCAGAACCGGAATGGCTAACTCGACGAACCAGGCATCTACGTCCCGGCTCTCGCTGGCCCGAAAGTCCTGTTGGCCATTGTACAGATCACCACTCTGATGCAGGCTGGAAGGCGTATGCTTGAAGCCGTTACCCCGACGCTGGGCACCAATCGCCATGCCGATAGGTCCACCAGGTAGTTCATATCCACCGGTTGGCAATGTCCCGTTGAATATGAGATCCAGGGTATGGATACTGGACCTAGTATTCGCACGCAGGTACTCGGTGGGGAAGATAGAATCCGCCACATTCTGTGGGTTCGTATACGGATCCAGCACGTTAGGATTGACTGCAAACGGGTTGAAACAGGCGTTGCGTTCAAGCAGCGTATCGCAATTCAGGCCTTGCTCGATGGCGGAAAAGCTCTGGTTGTTTTCCCGCCAGCTACTACGTTCTTGAGAGATCATGGCCGAGGCAACGCCGTCCCAGCCTTCGATGAAGGGCACGGTAAAATTGACATCGAATGCGGCGCGAAAGCTTCTTTCCCGAGCATTCTGCTTGAAACTGCCATTGCTGTTGTTGCCGTGGGGGCGAGTCTGTGACTTGCCGAAGGGGCGCCAGCCGCTGAACTTCACATCTTCGTTGAAGGGGATGCCGCTTGGATCCAGCTGCACGACGCCGTCGGCATTGCGATCAGGCAGGCCATCCCCATTCCTATCTCTGGCGAATAGGTCGTTGCCGTTGGAGTCCTGGGCCCGGTAAGGGTTACCTGGCAACTCGCCACGAATCGTCGGCAAGTCGGCTACACGCCCACCCGGGTTGGAGGCTGATTGCTGACCCCGGTAAGTTTCGCTATTCCAGATGAGTTGGGCATTCCACGACAGATCCGGGCTCACCTCATAGGAGGCATTGGCGTAAAACACGGCCTGCTGGTCTTTAGGGTTAAACTCCCACCATTCGCCGAAGTCCATGAAGCAGGTGCCGAAATGGCGGCTGCCATTGATGTTGGTGCGTACCCCGGCTGGATTTTGGCGATCTGCCATGGCGCCACAACCCAGGTCGCCGCTTCTGGCGCTGTCGCCGGTGAGTATACCGTTTTCATCACGGCTCGGAACTGAGAACTGACCGGGATTCCCGGAGGAAGAACTGTTAAAACCGGCATTGAACTGACGCGGACGGTCGAGCCAACGCAGATTTTCGTTTTCCCGCCACTGTCCGGCGACTACGACATCGAGACCACCGATGTCACCACCCCACATGGCCGAGAGCATATGTTCCTGCATGTCGCCTTCGCTATCGCCCTGGTTATAGACCTCGAGCTTGAGGCCATCATAAGACTTGATGGGCACGAAGTTAACCACACCGGCCACTGCCTCAGAACCGTACAGTGCCGCTGCACCGTCGACGACTATGTCGAGACGTTGAATCGCGATTTGCGGCAGGAAAGTGTTGGTGTTGCCATCGATGACACGCTTGCCATCCACCAGGTCGAGCGTGGCGCCCGAACCCAGACCACGGATGTTGATTGCGGTTTCGGTAGCGCCGGAGCCCGGCGTGATGTTGGACGAGATCGACGAGCCCTGGTTGAAGCTCATGCTGTGGATGATGTCGCCGATGTTGGGGGTGCCTTCGGCCGCAATGTCCTCAAGCGTTATTTGCGTGAGCGGGGATGCGGATCTGAAGCCCTCTGAGCGTCGGATGAAGGAGCCGGTTACGACAACCTCCTCCACATCATCATCATCATCATCCTGCGCAAACGCGGCCCCGGCCAGGGGCAGTAGCGATATGGAGATCGCCGCGCAAAGCAGGTTCCGTTTAAACTGGGATTTTTGGTAGACGTGCATATATGTTCCCTCTTGATGTGCATTAAGTCATTTTTATTTTTCACCGCTCCGGTACTGCTGGAAACAGCTTAGTTGGTCTTCCGCTGGATATAGAGCCAAGCAGTAGGCAGATAGCCAAGGAGTGAGCAGACAGTCAAGACAGCAAAAGCCAAGGAAGGGCCTCAAAGACATTAGCCAGCACTCTGCGGGCGAACCAACCAACCGAGCGTCAATCCTATGACTCAGCAATGGTCGTAGTCAAGCCATATTAAGGATTATCAAGGTTAATTTGGCCAACGATTCAGTAATGGGTTGGAAAAGGCCGGAAAACGGCCAGGAGAGGGCCATCAGGGCAAATAGTGCCAACTGTCCCGGTTCGATCTTTAACCGGGCTACATACCCTAAATAGCGTTTTCAGCCAGTAGATCCGCGGCATAGTGCGCCGCTCTGGCGGTAAAAGCCATGTAGGACAGGGAGGGATTCTGGCAGGCGGACGAGGTCATAAAGGCTCCGTCTGTCACGAACAAGTTCGGCACATCATGGGCCTGGCACCAACCGTTTAACACCGAAGTCGCCGGATCACGACCCATTCTTGCGCTGCCCATCTCATGAATACGGTTACCCGGTTTAGTGAGCGTAACCGTTCGTGAGCTAATCTCCGTGCAGCCTGCCGCCTTTAGCATGGCAACGGAATCTTTGCCTGCCTCCACTTGCATGATGCGCTCGTTCTCGCCGTAGCCCACATTGAACACGGCCAGGGGATTGCCCCACTGGTCGCGCTTGCTCGGGTGCAGGGTGACGGTATTATTCGGGTTTGGCAGCTGTTCGCCGAACGCGCTGATGGAAACACGCCAGGGACCCGCCGCGCCGTGGGCTTGCTTGAACTCGCGGCCGATGCCGGCGATCTGACCGCCGACGTTACCCAGTGGGGTCGCGCTGCCCTGGTAACCAAAGCCACGCATATAAGGCTTGTCATGCTCGGTGATATTGGCGTAGCGGGGGATATAGATGCCACCGGGGCGACGACCGAAGATGGTCTTGTTCTCGAATCCGCTTATCAGCCCGCTGGCACCGGCTCCACTGACATGATCCATCAAGTTTCGACCTACCTGATCCGAGCTATTAGCGAGCCCGTTAGGAAAAGCTGTGGATTTGGATTGCAGCAGGATCAGGGCTGAGGCCATGGCAGAGGCGTTGAGAAATAGCACGCGGCAGGAGTAGAAACGGGTCTCCCTGGTTTCCGCGTCGATGACCTGGACACCGCTTATCTGCCTGCTTACCTCGTCGTATTGCAGGGACTGCACGATAGCATTGTGGACAATGGTGTAGTTTCCCGTGCGCTCGGCGGCGGGTAGAGTTGCATTCAAGGATGAAAAATAGGCCTTGAAGGTGCAGCCAAAATGGCAGCGATTGCGTGACTGACAATTACTTCGGCCCAGTTCTCTTTGTTCTGCGGTCACTGCGGTTATATGGGCGACCCTGGCCTGAATCACCTTGCGTCCGGGGAATGCCGCCTCCACCCGTGACTTGAACTCTTTCTCGGCACAAGTTAATTCGAAACCGGGTTGAAACTGGCCATCGGGTAATTGCGGCAGGCCATCTCGATTACCGGCTATGCCGGCAAATTTTTCCACATGATCGTACCAGGGATCGATATCTTCATTGCGTATCGGCCAATCGACGGCTATGCCTTCTTTCTTGTTCGCCTCAAAATCCTGGGGGCCCATGCGGTAAGTTTGCCGACTCCACATGATGGAACGGCCAGCGGTGTGATAGCCACGAAGCCAATCATATTCTGTGCCGGCTGCAGTCTCATAGGGATGCTCGTCATCCTTTACCCAGAAATGCTTGTTAGATTCCTTTACCGCATATGAGACGCCGGGGAACTGCTTGTAGTAGTGAGCGGCAACCTCATCCTCGGATATGCGGTCGAGATTGCTTTGTTCCCAGGGCGGCATCTGGTCGACGTAATCTCTCTCCGGCACGATTTCGTTGCCGCGCTCAAGCACCAGCACCTTCAGCCCGCGCTCGCACAACTCCTTGGCACTCCAGCCACCGCTCATGCCGGAGCCGACTACAATCGCATCAAAATCAGCCAAACTTGCTCTCCTTCAACATTTGGTTATATTCAGCTTGCTTGGGGCCTTGCTCATTGTCATATGTCTACGCAGGGATCCCAGCGACCCGGGACGGCGACCCAGTGTTGCTCCAATAACGCACCTTCCTCGGTGGCAAAATAGGACTGCGTGATCAAGCCCTTCAAGGCTCTATAGCCGCCGTATCCAGTGCCACCAGAAAAGGCCGCCCGGTCCAGTTCCCTCAGTGTGCTCTCGGCATCGGCAGCAGTGACGAAGTCAGCGCCCAACATGTGGCCCAGTTCCGTGAGTTGCCGGTGCTGGGATTCCTGGCTGCGTGTATTTGCCCACTCCGCCATCAGACCGTCGATGAAACCCGGCACATTGACGTCGAGTGCACCGGGTGTGTCGGTACGAGGCAGTAGCAAATCACTGATGCGAGAGACCAGTGCAAGTTCCTGATCGCTGAAAAAGCGCAGGGATTGGGAGTTGGAAACAGCGACCCTGGCAGCATTGTCACAGGCAGCCAACATCGACGCGCCGCCAATGGAGACGATTAATCCTTGTAAGACCTCACGCCTGGTTTTCATTGCGTTGCTTTCCCTGTAAGTAATTTGCCAATTCAAGCATAGAGAAAAATGGCAACTAATAACAGATGAACATGGCGGTATTCTAAGGCTACTGCATCCTGGGAAGTACGTATTTATGCCTGTTGGCGCAGGGATCTGATTTGCGGCTTGGTTGAATTCAAGCCGCAACAAAGGAGTGAGCAAGGTTAGAGTCTTCGAAGCAGGGCGCAACAGCCCATGTAAGCAAGGTGATAAAAAGCAGGAAGGCTGGGCCCCTCCGGCTTTTGACTTGTTACCCGCGGCAGACTAAGTAATCAGTCGTTACCTGCTAATGTTCGATCTTCCTTCGCCTTGCGCTCGGCAACCAATTTTTCAAATCCTTCATCGTCGAGGTGCGTTACTGCGATCCAGGCATGGGTCATTTCGTCACCGGTACGGCTGCCACCCACCACCCACATGTCCGGATCGGGGTTGTTAGGATTAGCGGCGGTGTTGTCATACCACTGTTTCAATACCAGTACCGCACCAGTCGGTAACAGTGGGGCTACATCTGGCTCGTAGATGTGGCTGTGGTGCCAGGTAGCACTCCAATTTGATATCTGGCTTATTTGCTCGGTCTGCCCATTGGCTGGATAGAAAATCTCCAGCGAGGCGGCATTCATGCGCAGGTGACCGTGGGGCTGAAAGCTGTCGATGCGAACCGGGTGGTCAAAAGAATGAAAACCCTGAGTCATCTGATAACCATTCGGCGGAATTACCAAATCATCTTGCGGGCTGATTTGATACAGCTTCAAGTCTTGCTTGTACTGGGCTTGTTCCTCATAGCCTTCCGGATGCAGCCACAGACCGATCTCAACTACGTTATCTTTGATTATTGTGCCTGGGGCCGTGGCGCCGAGGCCGCCGGGAAACATATGAATGCTCCAGCGTACCATGGAACCGGCGGGTATGGTTCGGCAGACGCCGTTAGGAACGATCTCGCCCCATTTGCCCATGGCGTATTCAGTCAACTGGCCATAGCGCTCGAAGCTGCCGTCATCCAGTAACAGTTCCACAGAGGAGTTGGCGTGATGCACTACTGCCTTGGCATTGCCACGAGGTTTAACCTGTACGGCCTTGATGCAGCGATCCGTATTGATGGTACTCTCGACGTAGTGATTGCTCCAGAGGTCGTTGCCGTTGGCTGGAATATCCATGGAAACAGAAGGGATGATGACATCAGGTTGACCCAATTGCTCGACAAAATTCCACTCGCTGGGGTCATTCAGCACTGGCACTGGCACTGCCTGATCGGGATCACCTAAAGGCGCACCCTGATTAACCCAGGCCACGATGGTGTCGATCTCATCCTGCTGCAGACGCCAATCCCCCTGCAATTCCTGGATACCGATACCGTGATCGTAGGAATAAGGAGGCATTTCCCGGTTGGCAACTCGAAGTTGAATCAGGGGAGCCCAAGGCCGAACCTGATCATAGTTGCTGAGATGCATAGGACCGATACCCCCTTCGCGATGACAAACCACGCAATTCTCATTGATGATTCGACCCACTTCGCCGTTGTAAGACACTTGCTGCTCTGCCTGTGCCATGGCCTGGGTTTGATACCCAAGCAGGGCGAGTGCGGTCAGGCCAAGCCAGTTTTTCGAAGCTTTCATGTGCATATACTCCTCATACGAACTGGTGTGGGATAAATAAACCGGGAATTATGTAATGTACTCGGACCTTGATTCTACTCTTTTTCAATTGTAGTAAGAAGCAGAAATAGTAATAAGAAAGGCTGATTGGAATCGACCAATCAGCCTTTTTTTGGTTTTTTATCGAGATTGAAGCAGTTGCTTCTCTATTCAGTCGTTGCCAGCGAGCGAGCGTTCTGCCTTCGCTTCGCGCTCGGCGACCAACTTCTCGTAGCCTTCACCATCGAGGTGAGTCACTGCGATCCAGGCATGAGACATCTCGTCACCGGTTCGGCTACCACCCACTACCCACTGATCGGGATCGGGGTTGTTGGGGTTGTCAGCGGTGTTGTCATACCACTGCTTGATTACCAGTACCGCGCCGGTTGGCAGTAGCGGAGCTACGTCTGGCTCATACAGGTGGCTGTGATGCCAGGTTGCACTCCAGTTGGAGACCTGGCTGATCTGCTCGGTACGGCCAGTCGCCGGATAGAAAATTTCCAGCGAAGCGGCATTCATGCGCAGGTGGCCATGGGGCTGAAAGCTGTCGATACGCACCGGGTGATCGAAAGAGTGAAAACCCTGGGTCATGGTGTAACCATTCGGTGGCACAATTAATTGACCGGATTCATAACCATCACGCAGTTGATAGGCTTTCAGGTCCTGCTTGAAAGGACTGGTCTTCTCCTGGAAGTCTTCGTCGTGAAACCAAAGGCCAATTTCAACTACATTGTCCTTGATGACAGTGCCCGGAGCCGCTGCGCCGAGACCACCTGGGAACATGTGAATATCCCAGGAAACTCGGGAATTTGCTGGCAGTGTGCGGCATACGCCTTCGGGAATGATTTCGCCCCATTTGCCCATGGCGTACTCGGTGAGTTGACCATAACGCTCGTATTCACCATCTTCGTTTGGTGCTGCAACCGAAGAGTTGGCGTGGTGCACAACGGCCTTGGCGTCGCCACGAGGCTTAACTTGCACCGCCCTAATGCAACGCTCGGTAGTCAGGCCAGTGGCCACGTAGTGCTTGGTCCAGAGGTCGTTACCATCAGCTGGAATATCCATGGCTACGGAAGCAACCACCAGATCCGGCTGGCCAAACTGGTCGACAAAGCTCCATTCGCTGGGATCTTGTAATTCGGGAGCGGGCACGGTGATATCGGGATCGCCCAGAGGCGAGCCCTGATTAACCCACGCCACGATGGTGTCGATCTCATCCTGCTGCAGACGCCAATCCCCCTGCAATTCCTGGATGCCGATACCGTGATCGTAGGAATAAGGAGGCATTTCCCGGTTGGCCACTCGCAGTTGAATCAGTGGAGCCCAAGGCCGAACCTGATCATAGTTGCTGAGCTGCATAGGACCGATACCACCTTCTCGATGACAAACCACGCAATTCTCATTGATGATTCGACCCACTTCGCCGTTGTAAGTCACTTGATGGTCTGCCTGGGCTACGGCCTGGGTTTGAAACCCAAGCAGAGCAAGTGCGGTCAGGCCAAGCCATGCTCTCGAAGTTTTCATGCGTCTCTCTCCTTTAAAGTGTCCTGCTGTTGGATAGATAAAACAGGAACTTCTCATACTACTCAAGGTTCAATACTACTCTCTTTTAATTGCGGTGAAAGCAGAAATAGCAATAAAAAAGGCCGATTGCTACACACCCATCGGCCTTGTCTACTTAGGTTCAAAAAGAACGAGGGGATTCTTCTTAGTCGTTTCCAGCGAGTGAACGCTCTTCATGTGCCTTGCGTTCGGCGACCAGTTTCTCGTAGCCCTCACCATCGAGGTGAGTCACCGCGATCCAGGCATGAGACATTTCGTCACCGGTTCGGCTACCACCCACTACCCACTGATCGGGATCAGGGTTGTTGGGGTTGTCAGCGGTGTTGTCATACCACTGCTTGATAACTAGCACAGCACCGGTTGGCACCAGAGGCGCGGCATCCTGGTCATAAATGTGGCTGTGGTGCCAGGTAGCGCTCCAGTTTGAAATCTGGCTTATCTGCTCAGTACGACCTGTATCAGGATAAAAAATCTCGAAAGACGCAGCATTCATGCGTAAGTGGCCGTGGGGCTGAAAGCTGTCGATACGAACAGGGTGATCGAAACTATGAAAGCCCTGAGTCATGGCATATCCATGAGGTGGAACGATCAGGTTTCCATTCTCGTAGCCATCTCTCAAGAAGTAGAGTTTAAGATCCTGCTTGTATTGTGCTTCGGCTTCATAGCCTTCCGGATGAAACCAGATGCCGAGCTCGACGACGTTATCCTCAATCATTTCACCTTGTGCGGTAGCGCCTACACCACCGGGGAACATATGAATAGTCCACCGAATTCGTGACCCTGCTTCCAATAGTCGGCAGACACCATCGGGGATGATTTCACCCCATTTGCCCATGGCATATTCGTTTAGTTGACCGCGTTGTTCAAATTCACCATCGCCAATCGGAGCTTCGTTATAGGTATTAGCATGATGTACTACAGCCGCTGCGTCAGCCCGAGGTTTGACTTGCATGGCCTTTATGCAGCGATCTGTTGGCAAATTAGTGAGGTTGTATGGCTGGTGCCACATGTCGTTGCCTTCTGCAGGAATATCCAGTGGCGTTGATGCAACAATCAATGACGGTTGCCCGAATAGTTCAGCAAATTTCCATTCATTGGGATCCGGATATTCAGGAGTTACAACTGTGATGTCCGCATCTCCCAAGGGAGCACCTTGATCCACCCAAGCGACAATAGTGTCAATGTCTTCCTGTTGCAGACGCCAATCCCCCTGTAAATCCTGGATACCGATACCGTGATCGTAGGAATAAGGAGGCATCTGCCTGTTGGCCACTCGCAGTTGAATCAGTGGAGCCCAAGGCCGAACCTGATCATAGTTGCTGAGCTGCATGGGCCCGATGCCACTCTCGCGGTGACAAACAACGCAATTCTCGTTGATGATTTTGCCGACGTGACTGTTGTAGGTAATTTGCTCATCCTGAGCGTTTACCTGAAGGCCATACGCAAACAATGCGGTGCCTCCGAGGGCAGTCCACACCCGGACTTTCTCACTCCAACCTTGCACTGTTTTCATGCTTTTCTCCTAAAGCTGAGATATGTTGGTATAGATAGTAAAATAGTAGTTGCACGCATCCTAAATGTCCACCGACAAGCCGTCATTTTCTATGCTTGATTGCAACAAATTGCAACAAAAGAACTCTGCAGACATGCCTATGGAGCGGCATATTGCTGGAAATAATGGGGAAAATTGGGCAGTCAGCCCCTCAAGCTCCGGCCGATCCGGAGAATCGGCCGAAATACCACTAAAGTAGTGGGTTAAGCTAGGGAGTGACGTTGACCCGCATGACGACATTGGTCCAGCAGCATTGATCGCCATTGGAGCTGTCAGGAGCCTTAAAGTTGTCCACTTTAACGTGGATCATGTATTGACCCGGCTCGGAGAATGTAGCAATTACCCGCGCAATACCCTGACTACCTTCCACCGTGATATCTCCTGGCTCAGGAGGGGTGTAGAAGCGAAAGCGGCGATCATTTTCATCGGGAGGCTCAGGTATTACAGTGGATTCGTGATGTGCGAACTCGACCACGCCTACGCCCTGGTAATGGGAGAATTTAACGCCAACTTCCAGCGGGTCACCGAAGCGGGGATCGGCGGGGTCACGTTCTGAAGGATCCATCACGTTTACCGCCAGGGTAACGGGCGTGCCTGCGTTCACAGATCCCGGGAAATCGCCTACCTGGGCGAACAAACCGGAGACCTGTGCCCCATCTTCCCCAAAGCCAGCGATTGGTTGCATGGAGCCTTGCGGACGCGGGCGAATGAAATCAAGCTCATAGGCCGCAGCACCACGGCGACCTGGTACCTTTAAGGCATCACTGGAACCCGTTTTCAGGTGCCACCACACGTCGATGTCCTGGTCTTCAGCGGGCACAGTCACCGTAAACATACCAGTGGTACGGCCTGCAGGAAAGTGAGTAGGCTGCATGCCGTCATACTTTGCCGGCTCAATGTAGTTGTTTTCTCCCAGGGGAATATCAACCGCTTCTTTGTTTCTGTTGATATTACCGAAGGAGAAACTGGTGGTAGTGTCTGCGTTTGCTATCCAGCCCTCCATTACGGGAATAATAGGCAAACCATCCGGTGGCGCCAGGCTAAGAAATCGGGCATTGTCAGTAGATTGCGCTTGCACGGAAAGTGCAACGGTTGCCAATAGTCCAATTGCTACTGCAACTATTATTTTGTGAATCTGTCGCATCGATATGCTCTCCAAAATCAGTTTTGGTAAATCCAATCTCCACCTCTTCTTCTGTCTTAAACTAGAAGTTGTGGCGGGCTATTATCAATTGGCAGTTGAATCTTCTCAAACAGGGTCGCTAGGATAGCCGCCATTTTCTCCGGAGTCTAGTTTGCGAAAGCCGGACACCAGCGGCCTAGAGGGCTTGATTTAAACAAAATGTAACAAGTCTGCTAATTGTCATCATCGGCACTTGTATGAGAGGATTCCCGCACGCTAACAGCAACCGATTTCGGGCAAATTGATATAGCTCGATCCCGGTGGAAGCCCTACCCGATTGCTGCACAATAAAAGCGCAACATGTAGGTCAAAAAATACATCCTAGCTGCAATTGTAGTGTTATCAACGTGGTTCGATAAAAGCAGTCATGAAAAGAATCTATGCAGTCGTCCTGCTTACCATTTTGGGTCTTTGTAGTCCGCCGCTAATGGCAGCATTGGATCGGGTCGGCGATTTCGCGCTGCTGGACTCCAGCGGCGAATTCCATCAACTGAGTCGTTACCAGCATCGCAAGGCGCTGGTGCTGATGGCGTATGACCACAGTTGTGATGCCATGGCGTCTCTGCTCGCCAATTACCAGTCCATCAGTTCGAAATACAGTGACCAGGACGTCGCGTTTCTTCTGATCGATTCACTGGGCCTGGGGCGGGCGGCGCTGCTTGGCTTCGAGACCGAGCTGCCCATATTGGAAGACGATGGACAGTTGGTCTCGGAAACTCTGGGGATTGAAAGAGCAGGTGATGTGCTGGTGCTCAACCCGTTGCGCTTGTCTCTTTATTATAGGGGACCAGTTGCAGGCAAGTTGGATGCCATCGTTGCCGGGGTCTTGGCTAACTCTATTGAGGACACGGAGAAAACTTCTGGTAACGGTTGTGAAATCGACTACCCGGTAAAAACTGCGCACCAGTTGTCAGCCCCGGATTACACCACCGAAGTTGCTCCGATTATTGTGGAAAACTGTGCCGAATGTCATCACCAGGGGGGTGTGGGCCCTTTTGCGCTGGATAGTTATATCATGGTGCTGGGTTGGTCACCGATGATCAGGGAGGTATTGCTGAACAAGCGGATGCCACCGACCCAGGTCGATCCCTATGTGGGGCATTCAGAAAATGCCCGGTATTTGTCAGCGCAGGAATTGCAAACGGTAATTCATTGGATTGATGCTCGCGCTCCCAGGGGAGACGGAGAGTTTGACCCGCTGGAGCAGCTAGAATTTGAGGATTCAATGCAATGGCAAATAGGTGAGCCTGACTACATTGTCACCGGCCCTGACAACGAAGTGGCGGCCACCGGCGTTATGGACTATCTCTATGATGATATCGAGCTGCCATTTACCGAAGATAAATGGATTTCAGCGGTGCAATACCAGGCCGGAGACCAGTCGGTCCTGCATCACCTGATGACTTTTGTTACCGCGCCCGGTGAAGATTTCTGGGGAGCAGAACGACAACAGGAAGCGGCGACACGTCGGTTTGTTGAAGGGTATGCGCCCGGTGTTTCTCGAGCGATTGTATATCCTCAGGGAACTGGCGTACTGATTCCCCAGGGGCATGGATTGTCCATGCAATTTCATTACATAACCAACGGTCAGGCGACTATCGATATAACCCGGCTGGGTCTTTATTTTAGCGATGAGCCTGCACTTTCCGAAATCTTAAGCCAGGTAGTTTCCCCCCGTTTTGTGCTACCTCCTAATGTGCACGAATTTGCCTTGCACGCACAACACCTATTCGAGGAGGCGGTAGTCATTATCGGCGTGCGGGCTCGCATGAGCTATCGTGGCAAGAAAATGAAATTTGCCGTAGAGCAGGCCGATGGCTCGCTACAGGACATATTCAGCGTGCCTGCTTACAATTATGGCTGGCAGCCACACTACTTGTTGCAAACAGCTGTAGTGTTACCAGCTGGCAGCAGAGTGCACGTTATTGGCGCCTTCGACAATTCCAGTTCCAACCCTTCCAATCCGGATCCTGCCAAGGAAGTCAGATTTGGCGTAGAAAGTTGGGACGAGATGTTTACCGGCTATCTCAGCTATTACAAATCAGCGAATTAGTCACCGAGCTGAAACTGACAAAATTATCTGGCGCTGTTCTGACCGAATGCGGGCCCTTGAGCATCTCTGGCTCGATAGCAATGAAATAGTTTGGGCCGTTAAGAACGCCAGCGGCAGTGACAGGCTTCTGTGTAGTGTTGTGTCTGTGGTCTTCTGCATGACAGATAAACTGAGCTGAATGTCTGATATGCTTGTGCTTGTTATAAATTCTTACCTTGGCTTGATAACGATGCCTGAGAATTGATTCGACTTTTGTTATCAGAGGCCTGGTATTTGATGTGAAATTCCGAATGTCGGCCAGGATGCAATATTTCCGGGCAGAACCAGCATAGCGAATTCAGTCTGCTTCACTTTGATCTGAGACAACGCAGTTCCAATTCAATACAGCATAGATAGCAAGACAGGAATGGGTGCTTAATGCCTGATGTGGATAGCAGCCCGATTTATTATGGCTGGAAAATAGTTGCTGCCATTCTCGTATTGCTGACTTTTAGTAGTGGCCTGAGTTTCTACAATCATGCTATTTATCTGAATGTCCTCGCAGCCCGACCTGTCTTTACAGTTCAATCTGTCTCTGTCGCCGTCTCAATCTTCTTTTTTAGTGGCGGCATAAGCGGGCTGGGAGTGGCCAGGTGGGTGCAGGATTTCGATCCAAGGTGGTGTATTTGTACCGGCGCTATTCTATCTTTCATTGCATTAACAGTGCTTGCGTACGTGAATTCCGTCTGGCAACTCTACCTAGTCTATGCGGTTTTTGGCATGGGGTTCTCCGCTTCTTCGCTAATTCCCGCAACCACCCTGGTTACGCGTTGGTTTCGAAAGCGGCGGGCCATGGCTTTGTCCATCGCCTCCACTGGTCTGTCCCTCGGTGGGGTGATACTGACGCCACTAAGTGTTTTGATGGTCGAATCGCTCACTTTCGAAACTGCAGCGCCATTAATGGGGGTGCTGTATCTCATCGGTGTGATACCCGTGGCCTTGATCTGGTTGCGTCCAGATCCTACAGCTATGGGGCTTTCGATTGATGGCGAACGGGTTGGTCCGATAATTCAGATTTCGGGCGCCGCTGAAAATTTGGGGTCGAGTGTCGATAAAAAAGTTGATGTATCCCTCGATGGCCTCACATTTAAACAGGCAAGAAGCGGGCGATTTTTTTGGGGAGTTGCAAGCGGTTATATTTTCCTGATGATGGCGCAGGTGGGTGGCATCGCCCACCAATTTGGATTGGCCCGAGAACAGTTGACCGAGAGCCAGGCCGCGATTGCCATCGCAATTTTGCCCGTTGCCAGCATCGTTGGACGCCTCATCGGTGGTTGGATCGTGGATCAGATGTCAATTCGGGCCTTTGCAATTTTTATGATGGTGCTGCAGGGCTTGTCGCTCAGCTTGCTAGCGACGGGCGTGAACGCTGTCACTCTATGTCTGGGCTTGGGCCTGTTTGGTGTCACGGTGGGTAATTTATTGATGTTACAACCGCTCTTAATAGCGGAGGCATTTGGAGTGCGGGATTACGCCAGAATTTTCTCCGTGGCGAATTTGCTGTCGTCGTGGGGAACTGCCGCCGGCCCTGCCGTGCTAGGATTTGTTTATGCAATGAATCAAAATCTATACGGCCTGCCTTACACCGTAGCGGCTATGGCGGCAGCCCTCGGTCTGCTCCTGTTTTTGGCTGGGGGCAAGCTGCACGGCTAGCAAGCATAATTCACAATTGCGGTCCACCTGAAAGGACGAGCCAATCCAGTTTCATGACGGTTAGCTGAGCGTGGTCTCAGGAACCGACACAGAAGACTGGTTTCTGACTTTTAGCTTTCTAAAGTGTGGATTATTGACTATAAAGGGCCCAGGTAAAACCGATTTTGTCCGGGCACCAGGCACACACCATCCATCGATGAATAAGCTTATGAATAGTTACGAGTCCAAGCTGTCTCGCCTGCCAGCTGTTGCCGTAGTTGTTTTTTCGCTGGCCTCTTCCCAGCTGCTTGCGCATCCGTCGCAAGCGGAAGCCGTGCAGGCCGAGCTGGTTCAGTCTCGACAATTATTGCAGCAACTGGAAGACACTTACGGTCGCATGGATCCACGCCTGTTGGAGTCGCTGGAACAACTCGGCAACCGCCTTAGTGGGCTGGGAGAATACGACGATGCCAATGAAGTACTGGATCAGGCAATACAGATAACACGTCTCAGCGAGGGCCTCTTCACTCGAACGCAACTGTCATTTCAGTTCTCGAAAATCGGCAATCTAATCGATACTCGCGATTGGCGGAGAGCCAATCAATTGATGGAGTATATGGTTTCCTTGTTGAATCGTCGCGAGAACAAAATTGATGAAGAATTCATACAGGCCTTATTGCGACTCGCCGATCTTCACCTTCGGGGCGTGGTTGAGGATACTACTGTAAGGCAGAGCGCGCATATCAAATACGCTACCAGGCTAACCGAACGTATGCTGAATTTGGCAGCTAGCGCATGGGGACCAAATGATCTGCGTTTGCCTGCAATCATATACAAGCGGGTGGTGCAGCTCCATTTACAAGCTCGTGCAGTTGAAGTTGGCGGTTCGATTGGCATCGGTTTGCGGGCATACTCCTCGTCGGGTCTTGCCAGGCCGCGTGGGGACGTGCTACTTGAGTACTATTTTAATGGTCTGTCGCGACTGGGCCAGATCAGGAAAATTTATCTGAACCAGGAGACCCCCAAGCCGGAAGCCGTCGCCTTCGCGGATGTTTACATTGGGGATTGGCAGGTGCTGTTCTCAAATCAGGATGGGGCTGAGCGGTCCTATCTGAGTGCCTATAATGGATTTCGAAACGCCAACATCAATCAGCAGGCAATAAATCGATTTTTCCACTCGCCAGTTTTACTGCCAGCTATCTCTCTCCACGATAATTGGGAAGAGGCGAACGCCGCCTCGAATATTGATGCCGACGAAAGAATAAAGGCCCAGGATATAGCGAATTTACGCGTCACACCCTGGTCGGGTAATTTTCCCCATGTCAGCTCGCCGATCGAGTTCGATAAATCGACTCCAGGCCAAGCTGGATTCCGCGAGGTGGGTGAGTATTCGCTTGTTTTGGCTGGTTTGGAAAAGGTATACCGATGGCACAAGGGTCGATACAAAATGTCCATCAGCACGGCCCAGGAGCTCAATTCCGTGCGCGCCGGGAGTTTGGGTCCAGAGGCTCAGTTTGAACTTGAAGCCAGGATAAAGTCGATAAGGTTTAGACCCAAGTTGGTTGATGGTGTGGCACAAGCTGTTAGTGCTAAGCTGTTCTATGACACAATTCAGTAACTCAAGACTGAACTGATTCATATTCAAGTTATCGATCAAGCCCACAGTAATTCCACCATGTTGAACTTCCCAGAGCAACCGAAGAGTTATAGTTCAGTCTTCCTCGAAGAGACAGACAAACCCCTTCCCCAGAAAATTGATCCAAGAATGCGCTATGCGTTCTTCAGTACTATTGCTAAAGGCGGCAAGTCGCTAATAAAGTCGTGTAAAGATTTACACCTGTCGCGCTTCGTTTGTTATAAAACCCTGAAACCACAATTTGCCTCTGATGAATTCGAACAACAACGCCTGATACGGGAGGCACGGGTCTCCGCCATGCTGCAACATCCCAATACTGCGCCCACCTATGAATTAGGCAGAGATGCTCGGGGTAACCCCTACTTCACTATGAAACTCTTGTATGGTTACACCCTGCGTGAAATCCTGGATTATCGTGAGCGCTATGACCTGACCCAGTTCGTTGAAGTGGTGCTGCAGATCGGCCATGCCCTCGAATACGCCCACACCCACGGTGTAGCACACCGCGACATCAAACCCGAAAATATATTGGCTGGACCCTATGGAGAGGTGTTACTGATGGATTGGGGGCTGGCCAAGGTCTGGCATCCGGATGGCTCATCGACACCGGACGCGGAAGGCAAGCGTTCAAAAATAGCCGACCTTAGCCTGACCTTTCAAGGCAAGGTGCAGGGCACGCCACACTATATGTCGCCTGAGCAGATCAATCAGGATCCTGCAATCGATCATCGCACTGACATCTATAGCCTGGGTGTGGTGCTTTACGAAATCTTGTGCGGTGAGACGCCTTCCAAGGGTGAAAAACTCCATCATATTATTCAGAGCACATTAAATGATGTTCCAGTGCCACCCTCGCAACTTACTACCCAGCGAGTACCCAGGGTGCTGGAAGAAGTCGCCTTGCGCTGCCTGCAAAAGCAGCCAGCCGACTGCTATGCCTCGATCGCCGAACTCTTGCATTTGTTACAGGGAAACTGGCGCACAGAACTTTCCCGTACCACCAAAATTCCAGCCACTAAATAAGAGAAGAGTCATGAGAAAGCAATTATATCCAATAGCATCAGTCTTAGCATTGTTGCTCGCAAGTTGTGGAACAGAAACAGAATCGGAAACCGCGACAGCAGGCCCGCCATCGGCGGATATTATCTTCGTTGGTGATCACATCATCACCATGGATGGTTCTGTGGTAAGCGCCGTTGCAGTTATTGGTGAGCGTATAGCTGCAACAGGAGAGGCGACCGAGCTAATGGCGTTGCAGGGTGAGTCTACGCGTATAATTGAATTGGGTGATCGCGCCCTGTTGCCAGGTTTTATCGATGCCCACGGTCATTTCTCTGCCGTGTCCCTTTACGCCGATCTGCTGAATTTGTCGTCGCCCCCGGTAGGGGGTGTAAGCAACGTGGACGATATTGTTGAATTGATTCGGCTGCGCATCGAGCAACGCCAAATTCCCCCTGGAGATTTGGTTTACGGATTTGGCTATGACGATTCCTTGCTGGCGGAGCAACGCCACCCGACCCGAGATGATCTGGATCGGGCCTCAACAAACCATCCAATTGTCATCCGGCACGTATCCGGGCACCTGCTGGTCGCTAATTCGATGGCACTGGTCAATGCGGGCGTAACCAGCGCCACGGAAAACCCCAGCGGAGGCATTATTCGCCGTCGCCAGGGTGGCAGCGAACCAGATGGTGTGATGGAAGAGACCGCTCTGAGGTTGTTTCCAAGCTCCAGCACCGGCATCAGTGAAGCCAGGTTGAGGCAGTTACGCAGAGATGCCCTGTCACTCTATGCAGGCTACGGAATTACCACCATTCAGGATGCCAATGTGGGTTTGTCCTATGTTGAGATGCTGAAAGCAGAGGCGGTGGAAGATCCGTTTGCAATAGATATCGTGGCGTACATACTGGGCAATCCACTGGACGATGTCACCTTAGCCGCAGTCACCCACGATGAGGAGTACGTTAGGGGCTTTCGCGTCGGCGGGGTAAAATTCACACTCGATGGTTCACCCCAGGGCCGCACGGCCTGGATGTCAAAACCCTATGACCAGGGACCTCCTGGCGCCGATGCTGCTTACGTGGCCTATCCCAGTTACGCACCCCAGTCCTATCGGGATCGGATAGCAGGATTGCTGGAAAGAGGAGTACCGGTGCTCGCCCACGCCAATGGTGATGCCGCCATCGAATTGATGATCGATGGTATAGCCGTTGCCTTGGAAGGTAAGCCTATCCCGGATCACCGTGCCACCATAATTCACGCCCAACTGATACGCCCGGACCAGCTAGACCGGGTTAAGGCGCTGGGGATTATCCCATCCTACTATTCCGTCCATCCTTACTTCTGGGGTGACTGGCACCGCCTGAGTTTTGGCGAGGAGCGTGCCGGTTTTATCAGCCCTCTGCGCGCCACCATCGATCGCGGAATTCCCTACACCGTTCACAATGATTCTCCGATCGTACCACCAGACATGATGCGGCTAGTAGCAATTACTGTTAATCGCCTGACCCGTAGCGGCTTCGTGTTGGGGCCCGACCAGCGAGTATCGGTTATGGAAGCGTTGTATGCGGTTACTCTGGGTGCCGCCTACCAATATTTTGAAGAGGATGAAAAAGGATCACTAACCGTGGGCAAGCGGGCAGATCTTGTCATTCTTGCAGAAAATCCGCTGCTAGTTGATCCTCTGCAATTGGAAAACATCGCTATCGTCGAAACTTTCTCCAGAGGCGAATCGATTTACTTGCAATAACTCTACCCCTTAGCAGGCGGTGATAATGGAATGCAGCAAATACAACGGGAAACGGGAAAAGAAATGGGCATGAAAGTCGCGTTTATTGGTTTGGGGGTGATGGGTTATCCCATGGCCGGGCACCTGAAAAATGCTGGCATGGACGTATGTGTCTACAATCGAAGCGGCGAAAAAGCCAGCAAGTGGTGCCAGCAATATGGGGGAGAAATGGCTGCATCACCAGCGGCAGCGGCACAGCAATGCGAGGTGGTACTGATTTGCGTGGGCAATGATGATGACGTCAGGCAAGTAGTACTAGGTAGCAGCGGGGCCCTGGCCGGAATGGACGCCGGAGCGACCCTGGTGGATCACACCACAGCCTCGGCGTCGTTGGCTCGAGAATTAGCCGACATCGCGATGGAGCAACAGAAGAACTTCCTTGATGCCCCAGTCTCCGGTGGGCAGGCGGGGGCTGAGAATGGCGCATTAACAGTCATGGCCGGCGGTGAACCGGTCGTCTACGCCGCAGTAAAACCGGTGCTGGATAGTTACTCCAAATTCCACCAACTACTGGGACCAAGCGGTAGTGGTCAGCTGGCGAAAATGGTCAATCAAATTTGCATTGCCGGTATCGTACAGGGCTTAGCTGAGGGCTTGAATTTCGCTATCAAGGCAGGTCTCGATGGCCGCGCCTTGATCGAAACCATCGCGCAAGGCGCGGCCGGCTCCTGGCAAATGGAGAATCGATATCAGACCATGCTCGAAGATGAATTTGAATTTGGCTTTGCCGTCGACTGGATGCGCAAGGATCTCGGCATCGCCCTCGAGGAAGCCCGAAGCAATGGCGCCGAACTGCCGCTTGCCGAACTGGTCGACAGTTTTTACGCCGAAGTGCAGGCGATGGGGGGCGGACGCTGGGACACGTCCAGCTTGCTCACTCGCTTCACACGGAAGTAGGCTATTCTGAGGTATTAATACTTCATTGCTGTATTTTTCATGGCTCAACGGGCGACCAGAAATCTGGTTGTAAGAGGATGGCCCTTGGCTCGCTATTTTACTTCCGCTAAAGTTACATTGCTCCCATAGCGACATGTATCGCACTGCCCGTCGGGCTAGTGAGCTAACTAGTTCAGCCCCGGCTTGACTACCGAAGTGGGCGGCTCCCATGGTCATTTCGCCGAATTTGTATTGATTACTCATAGTTAAACCACTAAGTTAGCCTACTGGAACAATGATCCCATAGGGGAACCCTATGCAAGTTAAATTTCTTCTGATTTTTTCACTACTTACAACCTTTAGCGGCGTTGTGGTGGCACAGTCCGGCGGTGATTATAAAGCGCCCCGAACCGAGCATGGCCAGCCTGACCTGCAGGGCGTATGGAATTTCAGTTCCAACACACCGATGCAGAGGCCAAAGCGTTATGGTGAGCAGGAGTTCCTGACCGAGGAACAAATTGCGCAAGCTATTGAGCGCCAAGGGAAAAACGCCGCCGCCGCCGATGCCCGGGCTGCGCGGTTGGTGATAAACCCTGAGGCTCCAGACGCTACCAGTGATCCTGGAGGCTACAATGATTTCTGGATAGAAAATCGAGGCATCGGTGATACGGTTCGCACTTCTCACATTGTGTATCCGGCCAATGGTCGAGTGCCGGCGTCGGTCGAGGGTGCACCGCGGCAGTTTGGTGGCCTCGGCCCGGATATTCCGAGTACCCGCCCGGTGCGTTTTATAGTAGGCGGTATCGCCAAGGACGGGCCTGAAGATCGCGGCCTTTCCGAGCGTTGCCTGGTTGGATTTAACTCAGGCCCACCGTTTGTGCCGAGTCTGTACAATAACAACATGCAAATTTTTCAGAGTAAGGACACTGCAGTAATCTTGACCGAAATGATTCACGATGCCCGCATCGTGCCCCTCGGCGAAAAACCCGATCTGAATAAGGATGTCCGGCTCTGGTCCGGGGATTCACGAGGTTGGTACGAAGCTGACACCCTGGTAGTGGAGACCAGGAATTTCAACGGCTTGCGACAGACTTTCAACAGCACCGGTTCTAATATAGATATGCTACTCACAGAACGATTTACCCGGGTTGCTTACGATACGGTGAACTATGAATTCACCATCGATGATCCGACCACCTTTACCGATAAAATCACGGCCATCGTGCCTATGACCAAGGTGGCGGGTCAAATCTATGAATACGCCTGCCACGAAGGCAATTACGGCATGTTCAATATTCTGCGCGGCGAAAGAATGGAAGAGCGCAGGGCCCTGGAGAACGGTGGCCAGTAATACTGAAGTGTGACGGGGGTTCGATGAAGACTGAAAATTTGCTTATCTTTTCAATACTCACAATGGTTTGTGGATTTGTTGTGGCGCAGTCAGACGGAGACTATGTGGTTCCTCGAACCGAATATGGTCAGCCTGACCTGCAGGGCGTCTGGAATTTCAGCTCCAACACGCCGATGCAAAGACCGACCCGCTATGGCAATCAGGAATTTCTTAGCCCGGAACAAGTTCAGGAGGCCATAAAACGGCAGCAGGCATCGGCGGCAGCCGCCGA
>PCCP01000077.1 GCA_002731775.1 Gammaproteobacteria bacterium | reverse complement strand
CGGTACGGGTAAATTTTTCCACAAATATGCGCTTGCCAGCGGAGCCTAGCAGATCACTGCCATCGGAAAAATTTGCGGTTTCGATTACCAGGGTAGCTCCATCCCAGTAGCCGCGCGAATCACCGTGCCACAGCCTGATTTTTCCATCGATTGCACTTTTAGGGATCAGCGGGATTACGCGCACGTCATGAATCATTTCCTGAATAATGGCGACGTAGTCCTTACTCTGCACGATCTGATAATAGCTGTTATAACCTGCCAGCAGGTAAGGCATGCCATAGGTGATACACCTCTCCTGTAGCGGCCTGTCGGTCCAGGAATCGGCCGGGTGCTGCTCGATGTGTTCGAGGCGGGCGGCAACTTTCGCTGCTGCGACATCGGTATAGGGTGGCAGTCTACCGTTAGCGGGGTCGACAATTAGTGAAGTGCGACGCTCCAGGTTTCTGTCAGACATCCAGGTCTGATCATAGTTGCCGGTGGAAGGATCATAGGATTGCACCTCGCCGGACACCAGGGCGTCGAAAAATCCATCTCCAAATTGCGCATCGCCGCCACCCTCGGTTATCTCCGCGACGCCAGCACGCAGGTGGGCGTATTCATCATCGCTCAGCAGCTCGCGGTTTTCGAAGCCCACGGCTCGCTCCAGGGGAGTGATGCTGTTGTTCGCCCAAACTCCCTGAAAATCAGGATGGCCATCTATGGTGCGGGATAGTTGCCAACTCGATTCCTGGGCAAGCAATGACCCGCCGCAGCATAGAACGCCGGCAGCCAAAAGAATACCCGTCAGCTTGCCTGGATTGGGTTTATTAAGCTTAATCGGTCTTGCGCAAATGCCCATAAATTAATTCCTCGGAAAACTCAACGCATTTGAATTCAAGCAACTGCATGTTTTCGTCGAGTCGGCGATAGAGTGGAAAACTCACCGTCCAGGGTCGTGTATAGACGTTAGGATCTTCCAGCGTAGCCTCGTACATCAAGGTGTTGGAACCTATATGGGTGTAACGCTCGGTCACCCGCAAGGCATCGGTGTGATGATTACCGGCGTGATCCAGCCAGGTATCAGGCATCTGGTCCGTCACATCGATCACCAGGGTATCGCCCTCGAAGTGGCCTCTGGAATGCCCCATCCAGCTTAGCAGAGGCGCCTCAAAATCTGGTTGATCCATATAAACGATGCGGCTGGCGCTGGCGAACTCATAGGCCACGACTATGTGCGCAGGAGACTGAATGATCTGAAAAGGAAACGGCAGGTAATTCGCCCGCGGAATACCGGGCATATAACACTTGACGACGGGGTCGAGGGCCAACCAGTCTGCCTTGTTCGCCTGTTGTTGAGCTCTGGCCGCTACGGTGTAAGGTATCTCTCCACCGCTCACAATACCCAGGCCCGCGGGTATCGCACCGATGGCAGCGAGTTCCACCACGGGGCCAAAATCTGCGGCATGGGGTTCGATATCCCAATTGGCACTGCCTAGCGCCTGCCAGATGCCGTTGAAGTCCGGGTTGCCATCAGCGGTACGGGGAATCGCAGTCTGGGCCGCGACTTGCAGGCTAAAGCCAAGCAGGAAGATCGCTACTGAACCTGTTAAAACGCGGTGAAGTTGTGGGTATCGGACAAAAATCATACTCGCCTCCGTTATTATTATTGCTCAGCTATTTGAGCCTTTGGCCGGACTGCTGCAGTCTAGGGAACCTCTGATCAATTCAATGACCACTCTGGCTTACAGCCGATTCCGATATCAAGCCGCACTTTCGCAGGCATGTGTCGACCTGTCAAGGAAGTGCAACGATGAGAGCGGGATCGGCTGTAAGCCCCTTCGGGCAGGGCCTGGCGCGCAGACTGCGCACGCCGCCTTGCAGCAGCACGTGCCAGACTCCTGCAGAGTGGCCATTGAATTGATCAGAGGCTCTCTAGCATAGCATTTTGCCTGAACCCCACCGGATTGTGTAGCGGCGCCATGTATTGACACAGCCGCACCGAACAGACCAATATCAGCAAAGATTGATCATAGCGGCGGTCCTAAGCGAGGCCGCGGAGCAATAAAATGAATTTCACCAGACGGCAGATAATCAAGGCAGGCGCCGTAATCGCTGCCACCGGCCTGCCCCGGCCTTTACTGGCGCAGGACGCCTTGAATATGACCACAATCCCATCTTCGGGCCTGCGTATACCCAGTATAGGCATTGGCTGCAGAAATTATCGTGGACAGGCCGATGCGCCGCAGATGTCCGTATTTAGGGAGACCTTTGCCACCTTCCATCGCCTCGGCGGCAAGGTTGTCGACACTTCCCCCAACTACGGCAACTCAGAGACTGTGATCGGCGGCATCATGGCAGACCTGGGCATACGAGATGAGCTGTGGCTGGCGACCAAGGTCGACCGTGAAGCTCGCGAGAGCGGCATCGCCAGAATGGAGCGCTCTTTCGAATTACTCGGTGGCGACAGTTTCGAGCTGATGCAGGTGCACAATCTGCGCGGTGTCGAAATTCAACTCCAGACTATGCAGGAATGGAAACAGCAGGGCAGATTTCGGTATATTGGCGTCACCACATCCAGTGATCGACAATACGAGCGCTTTGCAGAAGTGATGCTCAGGCATGAGCTGGACTTCATTCAACTGGACTATTCGCTAGGTAATCGTAATGCGGCCGAAAAGTTAATGCCCCTGGCTCAGGATAAGGGTATTGCAGTGCTGGTGAATCTGCCATTCGGTCGCGGCCGGCTGTTCAATGCCGTCGGTGGCCGTCCTCTACCCGACTGGGCGGCGGACATAGATGCGAAGTCCTGGGCCCAGGTATTTTTGAAATACGTGATGTCTCATCCCAGCGCCGCGATACCCATTCCTGGCACCACCAAACCCCACCACGCGGAAGATAACATTGCCGCGGCCAGGGGCAGATTACCCGATGCCAGGCAGAGACAAGAAATGGAAAATTTCATCGATCCACTACTGGCATGAGATCAGGCCGGTGAAGCGAAAATAGTGGGGAAATCGTCTGCATACCCTGGCGAGATTTGAAGAGACAGCACTGAGCATCTGGCTGCGGGAGTCCGCTGTTGCATTTTTCGGTTCGCTCACAATTCATTCCCTCGCCATGGCATTGGTGGTGGGTATTAACATTGCGATCAATCTGCGCCTGGTCGGTTTCCTACCCCGCTTTCCGCTCGCGCCTCTGTTCCGATTCTACCGCCTGCACTGGTTTGCGGCGGTGGTCATATTTCTGTCTGGTCTGAGCTTGCTGATGGCCTATCCGGCGAAGGCTCTCACTAATCCGGTGTTCTATCTAAAACTCAGCGCGCTCGTCACCGCCCTGCTTATCAGTCGCTATTTCCAAAAAATGCTTGCCGGTGCTGGAGAAAATTTTGAGCTGGAACGACTTGTACCCCGACTCGCGTATCTATCGCTAGTGTTGTGGATAGTTACCGTGACCGCCGGGCGCTTTCTCGCCTACACCCATAGCGTTTTATTGGCTTCACGATTTTATTAACATGATGATTATCTTGTTGTTGAGCTATGCTTGAATCAATTCTCGGCTTTTCCCAAGCGACAGGTATCTATGCCTTCATGAACACGCCCTGGGGCTGGCCGCTGGCGGAATCGATTCACTTTATCGGATTGTGCCTGCTGATCGGGACCATAGGAGTTTTTGACTTGCGGCTATTAGGCATGGCGTCTGGCCTGGCCTATGCCGATCTGCACAAACTCGTCCGCCTCGGTGTCGCCGGTTACTTTTTAAATGTGGTCACTGGGGTAATGTTTTTCACAACGGCGCCAGACCAATACCTTTTTAATCCGGCTTTTCAAACCAAGCTCTTCTTTATGTTAATCGCCGGGGTCAATATGTTGGTTTTCTATACCACGACTTCGGCAGAGGTCAAAGGCACCAGCGCCATGCTGGTAGTGCCTGTACGTGCCCGCGCTATCGCCGCAATATCCCTCGCGTGCTGGTGCGCAGTTATCATCGGAGGTCGCCTAATCACCTATTACCGGCCGCCATATTACTGGTGTGCCTGGTGCTGAGCCTCGCCCCAGCTGCAAGCTGTTGTTGACGAGTCTGGCCTCCAACCTATAACGCGCACAGTGCGGGCATTCACACAATGGGAATTTTTATTGCCCATACGCGTGCCCCTATTATTGCTTTCAAGCTACTTCTGATTTAGTCTCTCCGCCTTCCTCCAGCCATCGACTGTGGCGACGCTCTACGCAATTCGTGACCAGGCCTATGCGGCTACATGCTCAATACAATTTTGGATCTTTTCACATCCACATTAACTGGTTGGTGGCAGGCTGTGTGCTGATCACGGTGGCAGCGTTTGCTCGCCTCGGTATCTGGCAGTTAGATCGAGCCGCCGAAAAGGTGGAAGCGCAGCAGGCCCTGATAATCGAATCCATGAATAGTGCAGGTCCAGTCGAAGACATCCCGGTGGGACATCTGCATCGGGCAAACCCCGAGTTGCAGAACTTACACGTCTCACTGCACGGAACATTCATTAACGAGCGCGCAATCTTACTGCTGGCGGATTTCTTTGAAGGTCAAATTGGATATGGTGTGGTGACACCCTTTCGACTCACCAGTAACGGCCAACTGGTGCTGGTCGGCCGTGGCTGGACCACCGGCATCCTGCCGCCGAATACGGAACCAAATCTACGCCCGGTATCCGGCACTGTAGAACTCACGGCGCAAATATTTGTCCCGCCACTGGACGCGAGGATAATCCCCAGCCAGATCGATGCCGGTTTCTGGCCGCTGCGACTGCGCAGCCTGGAAATCGATGTAATCTCTGAAATTCTCGGTGAACCGTTGTTTCCCTTCGAAGTCAGGCTCACCGTCGACCAACCGGGCGCGTTAGTGCGTCATTGGCCGGCGGTAAATGCCGACATAAATCAAAATTTATTCTACGCATTTCAATGGTTTATCTTCTCTTTGCTGGTTATTTTCGTGGCCCTGCTCGGCAGTAGTAATCTGTGGCCATTACTGCGGGGGCCGGCGCGGAGATAGCATTCGATCGAGGCGTTTTCGGATCCGTAGCGGCAGATTCTAAAACTTAGTAATCAATTATCGAAATTTTCGTGGATAATCAGGTCCCTGGGTCAGATTATCTGCCCCCGAATTAGCTCCCAGACGTTCAAATCCGAGGCCAAAAATGTTACCATTAGCGCCTTTATGGTTGACGAATTCAGCCTCGGCCACATCAAGATTAATCAAGCTCTGAGGAGTAGTGAACATGCGCATCTTTTCCGCGAAATCCCTGTTAAGCGGTGCCGCACTGGCAGCCGCATTAATGGCGCCTGCCGGGCTTATGGCCCAATCCGGCGAAATCACCTTCCACAAGGACATCGAGCCAATTCTGCAGCGCAGCTGCCAAAATTGTCACCGGCTCGGTGGTGCGGGCCCCATGCCCCTGGTGAGCTACGATCAAGTCGCCCCTTTCGCTGGACTTATCGAATACAAGACTGCTCTGCGTGATCGTGCCGGTGCCATGCCGCCCTGGTATATGGAGAAAGACATTGGCATTCAGAGTTACAAGGATGACCCCTCTCTGAGCGATGCAGATCTCGCCGCCATATCTACTTGGGCTCGCAGTGGTACCCCTAAGGGTGATCCCGCCGATGCGCCGGCGCCACTGGTGTTCGATGATAGCGTCAAATGGGGTGCCGGCGAACCGGACCTGATCGTGGTTCTGGATGAAATAACCAAGCTGGCTGGAACACCCGACTGGTGGGGCGAGATCAATTCGGTCCCTATCGGCCTCGCCGAAGATCGCTACGTGAAATCGGTAGAAGTGGTCGAAGTCAATGATGTCAACCATCAAACCGGCACCGGACGGGAGACGGTTGGTGGTGCCTATATCTTCCATCATATGATTTGGGGAACTGCTGAACTGGGCGAGAATGGAGAACGCATTCCTGGCCTCTCACTACCATGGCCGGTCCATGAAGTTGGCCGCAACGCAGACATTTTCGATGAGGGTGCTGGCCGCTTGTTGAAAGCCGGCACAGCGATCGTTTCTGACTCCATTCATCTTCACTCCAATGGCCGTGATACCACCGGTCATCTGGAAGTCGGCTTTCGCTTCCATGAAAAAGACTACAAACCGACCTACCAGAATACCTTCATCGGCCTGGGGAACGGTGTCGACATCAGCATTGCGGGTGGTGAGAGAGCTCAGGAATTGCATGCCTACACGGTGCTGAGTCAACACACCAAGATTATTACCTTCGAGCCACATCTGCACGCCCCAGGCGAACGCATGTGTCTGGAAGCAATTTGGGGTTATACGGTTGAGACGCTGTCCTGCGTGGGTTATGACCACAACTGGGTGCGGGGTTATCCCTATACCGATGCCGCCGCCCCCTTGCTGCCTAAGGGTACTATCTTGCATATCGTGGGTTATATGAATAATACCGACACCAACCCGAATGTGCCTGACCCACGCAACTGGCAGGGTTCCGGCAACCGCTCGGTAGCCAATATGTTTATCGATCTGGGCATTCGCGTCACCATGACCGATGATCAATTCTTCGAAGCCATGGCAGAGCGACGCCGGGTATTGAACCTGGGACCGAACGATCACGTCATCGGCTGCCCTCTGTGTCTGGCACCACTGGTTGCCCCCGTCTTCGAGTCCGACGATGAAGAGAGCGATGATCTGGCATCACTTTGATAGCTGGCAATCCGAATTATAGCCAAGATAGCTAGTAAATCAGGCAGCAGAGTAAATGCTCTGCTGCTTGTTGCGGTTTTATTGGTTTGCCCTCAACTGGCGCTCGCCGATACCTATCAAAACGGCCAACACGTCGAACCTGCCTATGAAGGCTGGCATCCCAATGCGGACGGCAGCTTCAGTTTTATGTTCGGCTATATGAATGAAAACTGGCTGGAAGAGCCCGATGTGGAAATCGGCGCGAATAATTCCTTCTCTCCCGGCGCCGCCGATCGCGGTCAGCCAACCCACTTCCTGCCACGGCGTAACCGCTTTAATTTTGAAGTGACGGTGCCCTCCGACTGGGGTGATCGGGAATTGGTCTGGACGCTCAATGTTAATGGTGTCGAACGCAAGGCCTACGCTACACTGAAGGACGACTATCTGGTCGACAATATGGTCATCGCTTCAGAGACGGGCTCCCTTGGTGCCGGCACCAGCAGTCCGGAATCCAGATCTAACATTCCTCCTGTGGTAACGATACGGGGTGACGATATTCGCAGGGCTCGTGTTGGCGAACCTATTGTCCTCATCACCCATGTTGCCGACGACGGTTTACCCAAGCGCAGAAGAGAATCTACTAACACCGACAAACAACTACGGGCACGTATGTTGCGTCCACCGAGCCGAGTCACCGTGGGCAAAGTTAACGGCCTGTTCTTGTCCTGGAATGTTTATCGCGGCGCCGGCAAGGTCATCTTCGATCCGCCATTGCCCAAGCCCTGGGAGGATACTCGCACCTCGGCAAACTCTCCCTGGGGGCCGCTGTGGTTACCGCCGGAGCCACCGGAAGACGGGCTTTATGAAATTACAGCTACCTTCGAAGAGCCAGGCACTTATGTGCTGTGGACACGGGCCGACGACGGCGGGCTCTTTCACGATCAATACGTGACCGTCACGGTGGGTCCGTGAGCTCGATCAATATATAACAGTCACCGTGGGTCCTCAAACACGATCAATACGTGAAGGTCACGGAGAGTCCTTGAGAGAATCTCGCTTTCTGGGCTGTGCTGCCTCCTCCAGATCGATAGTAAACGGCGGGTCGTAATTCGGTGGATCCCGATCGATAATGATTTGAGTTCTCGGCGGGGTGACGGATCGGGTCGTTGAATCTCCATCACCGGTACGAATATCCAGCAAGATGGCTGCCGCTTCCCTGGTTAACGAAGGCGCGTCGGCGTCGGCTCCAAATGCAAAACTAAACCTGCCTCGCACCAGTTGTTCGCTGCCCCCGAGGACTGCCCAATCCACAGTGTAGTAGGTGGCACTGGCCAGGTCAGGCAAGTTCCACAAATAATTTTTAGCGACGGCGGGGTTATAGCGGAAGCTGATGTCCACCCAGTCTCGCTGATCATTTCGCAGGGTCAGCTTCACCAGGCGTACCGCCTGGGGAAATTCCAGATCGAGGGAATTCGGTGCCTCATCCAGCACCGAGTCGTCAGCAGGTGAGGTTTTTGTTTTCGCCGCGATTCCTGTACTATCTGCGGCCTGCTGATAGGCTGCGGAATGTGAGACTTGCGGTATCACCGGCTCACTGCAAAGCAACAGCAAGCAGGCCAGAAAAACACTTGGACGATGACTTCGCTTCATGCTGTCTACCATATTAGCTAATTCCACGTTTGCTGCTATTCGGCCTCAGGTCATCGCGCGGGTGAGCGTGCACCTCACAAGGGCGAAGCATATTACAGTATGCATAGTTGAGCAATTTAGGACCCAGGGAGCCTACGATTCACATGCCGGCATCAGACATCTATTCTATCTTGACCGCTCTGGAACAGAGCAGCAACAATACCACCAGCTTTGGTGAAAGCTGGTCCCAGGGACGTTCGGCATTTGGCGGGCTCGCCGCCTCTTTTGCGGTAACCGCCATGCGTCGCCTGCTGAGCTCGCCGCAGCCGATACGATCGCTGATGGTTTCGTTTATAGCACCGTTGCCGCCCGGAGAAATCAGCGTGGATGCTCGGAAACTTCGGCAGGGCAGAAATGTGACCCAGGCATCTGCGGAGGTGATATCCGATGGTGGAATCTGCCTGCAGGCTATGGCGGTTTTCGGTAATCCGCGAAGCGCATTGAAAATTTCCCCTGACTATGTTTTCCAGCCCCTGCCACGAGATCAGAGCCTGGCTTTCGAGGCTAATGCCAAACGACTACCCGCCTTTTTTCGATACTTTGATGGCTGTTGGGTCGGTGGCGGACAGCCCTTTGCCGGTAAATTGGACCGACAGTTAGCGATGTGGGTACGCCATCGTGCGGAAATGACATCCATGCCCGTAGAAAGACTCGTGACTATAGCCGATATTCCACCACCGCTCATTCTTTCCCACTACGACAAGCCGCCGCTGCCATCGAGTTCACTTAGCTGGTCACTGGAATTTGTAATCCCGCCCGAGGATGTCACCGGAGACTGGTTTTACCTGGAATACTACCTGGAGGCGGCCGCCGATGGCTATACCCAACAGGCAGGAAAGATCTGGGATGAGTCTGGTCAACTGTGCGCCCTCTCCCGCCAATGCATGGTCTATTTTGAATGAGACTTATCTTTCAACACCATCTCTAAGCCATCTTGCTTTGCGATCTCGGGCCTGGAGCCGTGAGACTGCGGCCATTATTTTTGTTAAAATGAGCAAAGATTGGCAATCAGAATGTCTCTGAAACAGGACCTTGCTGTGAATTTCAGACAATTCCTCGTGACCACCTCCGGCCTGGTTCTAACTGTGCTGTTGAGTATGAACGCCTATTCCCAGCACAGTCACGGTATTCTGACACCCGGTGTCACCTTCCCCCAGGACGACGCGGTGCTCACAGATCCACCACAAATGATAACGATGAGTTTCCGTGTCGACGTACAATTACTGAAATTGGCTCTGTATACGGCAGAAGAAGAATGGATCAATATTGGCTTTCAATACGATCCCAGCCGCCTCAGTCACAGTTTCGTCTACCTGATTCCATTCGAACTACCGGCTTCGGATTATTATATTGCGAGGTGGGCGGTTACCGACGAACGTCGTCGCTTGATAAATGGCGAATTCAAATTTGCATTTGGCGCCGGCGCCCTGCCACCTTCCGAGATCATCGCTGGCAGGGTTAGCGATCTGGAAGAACTACTACCTGAAACTGGATCCTATCGTTGAAACACTGAGCAGTTTTTGCAGCAGGGATTTAGATCCTTCACCTTCTCTAGCGAAATTTGAATCCCTGAGCCGCAAGAAATTTTTTCATGTGTGGCCGGGATTTTTCTGATAACAAGTCAGCAACCTGTTCGGTCCAACTGATGCCGTGACCACCCCCCGTTCTGGTCTTATAATATTCGCGAATCAGTTCGTCATATTTAGCGATCATATCCCGGTCACCGATTTCATTATAGACTTCTTGTTTAAGAATTACTGAAATCGGCAGTCTCGGTTTTGTTTCCGGGTCCTGATCTGGATAACCCAGACACAGACCAAAGACCGGATAGACTCCCCGCGGTAATTCCAGCAGCTCCGTTACCAAAACGGGATTATTGCGAATCCCTCCGATATAGCATATACCCAGACCTACCGATTCTGCAGCAGTAACCAGACTCTGGGCCATTAGCGCCACGTCGACGGTGGCAATGATGAAGTGTTCGGTAAAATCACCTTCGAAGGCTTTACCATATTCGTCGCAATAGTTTCCCGCACGTTTGAGATCTGCACAAAACACCATGAATTCTGCGGCAGATTCGACATAACTTTGCCCACCCGCCAGTTCGGCAATCTGATTACGTTTAACTTTATCCACCACCCGCACGATGGTCGCGCCTTGCAAAAAACTGGACGTAGCTGCGGACTGTCCTGCCTTAATCAGATCATCGAACAGCGCTGGCGCTATCGCCTGGTCCTTGAATTTCCGAATACTACGGTGCGACTTCAGCAGGTCGATTACTGAGCTCATACATTGGTCCTGTTGCGAATTTAGTGAATGGCAATATTACTTAGATTGTCGAGGAATGCCGGCACCACATCGTTGGCGAGATTGGATTCCGAATTGAATAATAACACCATTCCGATGTTGGCATTCGGGACGAAGGTCATTTCGGAACGATAGCCTCGGACGCCGCCACCATGATGAACTGCGCGCATACCGTTGTAGTCGAACACACGCCAACCGGATGCATAATAGGCTTTTTCCAAGCCAGACCAGTTTCTGAAATAACCGTTAGACGTGGAAATGATTGGCTCATGCAGCTGGGATAGGAAATCAGCGGGCAATATTTCGGGGAAAGCACCGAGATTGGCACGTAGCCACAAGCTCATGTCGAAAATGCTGGCGTTGATGCCGGAGGCGGGCGCTACCGAATAATAGGCAGGATTGGTTGTCGTGGTTCTCCAGTTGCCTCGCACCCTACGATGAGGCAAGGTAGCTTCAGCACTACTGAGGTAAGGCTCCATACCGACAGAAGCCGTCAGCATCCCCAGTGGTTTGAATAATTGTTCGTAGAGAAACTTCTCGTAGCTGTCTCCCGTACTTTGCTCGACGACATCGCCGATTAAAGAAAAAATCACGTTCTGATATCCATAACACTTGCCCGGCGCGCATACGCTGGGAATCTGGTTGAATTTTTGTTTAATCCTGCCGTAAGCCACGCCGTCGTCCAGCATATTCGAATAGGAATGGGGCATGAGACCGGTGGTATGACTGACTATATGCCTCAAGGTGATTTGTGTAGCCGAGGCAGAAGACCCCAGTTGCAAGCTCGGGAATAAGTCGCTTAACCTGGTATCCCATGACTGCAAATTCTGCTCAACCAGAAGGGCTGTCGCCGTGCCGGCAAAGGTTTTCGACATGGATGCAATTCTGAATATTGAATCTGTCGTCACCACCGCTTCTGCCCTTACACTCTTCACACCCCAGGTTTGCAAATAGATGATGCCTTCGCGAGAGACGATGGCGAGAGCTCCACCGGGTAGCTGTTTCTCGCCAACCTTAGCTTCCAGCCAGGAAATAAACTGGCGGAAGTCATAGTTGTATGCGGGCTCAGGTTGACGATCATCTGCCCTGGTTGAGCCCGTGGCCAACAACAGGTTTAGAGCAAGCGCCGGACAAATCCGAACCAGCCTGCGCATGAAACCAAGGAAATTGATGGGAACAAAAGGAGTAATAGCAGATACCACGTAAATTAATTCTGGTTAATTCCTATTCCCTGATAACAACTCGGGGTTGGCAATCCATGCGGCGAATCGAGGCCGGTTACGACCGATGACGAAATTAACACGGACTGATATCGATAGGAATCCCAAACCTCCAATTAGTTGCCGACGAACCGCAAAAAACACCGGCCTACCAGAGTGAATCGGCCAAGGGAGAACAACTATTAGGCTGTTGGGGGGATGAACTCAGTCAACTCCGTCGCGGCGTTGCCATGGTTACCGGACAAACAGCAGCATCTCCCGCCAGCGCTTCGAAGGCTGCCAGATCGTCGATGAATTGCCCGAACCTGTGGCCGCCATAAGTTGTAACACCTAGCTGTACAATCTGGCCTGCTCCTCCACTGGAAATAACCTGCTGTTTGCGAGCAAAGCCGGCATGACGATCCCAGCGATGTTCTCAGCAGTTCAGGAAACTGCCGACTTTCTGATGCTGGATCTGGATAGCCTCGCGCTTCGACAACTGATCGGAGACGATTCTTCAACCGAGCCGGAGTCCGTTAAGCCAATCAACCTAACTTGGTTTGACGGTTTCGCGCCCAAGTGAGGAGATTTAAATTCTTTGCTAGTGGCCAGCCGGTCCAACAATCGTAGAAAGATAAGACGTGGTCATCAGAATCGCGATAGCCAGCCCCATCTCCTGGCGAATAGAGATCCGTAATCTATTTGCGTTCGCCTCCCGATTCAGACGCGGTACCAGCACCAGTTTATTGACTACAGCCAGCCCAAGGATTGCCAGCACCAGGGAAAACTTGATCAGCAGGGCTATGCCATAGGCACTAGTAATGAATTCCTGCCAGGAATCCAGCAGCTCCCAAAGCATCAGCGTGCCTGCTGCCAACAATGCCGTCACAATGGCAATAGCACCATCTCCAAACCGTTTCAGGGTCAGTTGCAAGCTGGCGAGATCATCGCTATGGCTACTCATTAGCAAGGGGTACAGGGAGCCGATCCACAGCGCAAATGCCATGAAGTGAAAAATAATCGCCACTTGTGAAGTGAGGGGCAGTACCGAGATGTGCCCACCTACTCGAAAGCTGAACGCCAATAGCAATAAAGCCAGAGAATACACCAGCATCTGCAGGCGGTAAAATGTCTGCCCCGGGCCCCGTGTCAGTTGCCTGGTGGTGCGTAACAATCTCAGGCTGGCCACAAATGCAATAACAAAACCAAGTAACCTGGCCACCGACATATCGCCCAGGGGTGTATCCAGCAACAGCGAAGCCATCGTCCAGTCGAACATGGCGATCAGACCATGGTTATTGACGAGGCCAATCTGGATCAGAAAATTAGCAATTACCGCCTGAAATCCCAGTAGGGAACCGAGCATGATATAGAGAAGATTGCGCTCAACTGTGCGCCGACTGCCATCAGAATATAGCCACAGGCAAAGGCTGCCGCCCGCGATGCTGGCGGCGCCGAAATAGAGGAATAATTTACAAACTAAACTGGCGAATTCCCAAGTAGTTGGGAAGCTGAACATGGAATAATTCTAAAGCGTAGCAGCGTCGTGACCTTGGGCTTGCGCCGCAGCGCCATGACGGTGGCCTTCGGCTGCACCATGGCCGTGGTCAGCGGCAACTGGATCGGTTGCGTTTGGGTCGACTGTGAAACTAAAGGAATTACTGACCGCGTGCCCATCGGCTCCGATCACGGCCCAGTTAACAGTGAATTCCCCAGGATGCATAGCCGGCGTCTCAATCCTGTAGCTCACCATGGCTTCACTATTTGCTTCGAATTTAGTAGGCATTTCGTGACCCACGCCCATCAACTCCAATTTGAGAAGTTTTACCGGCTCTGTGAACACCAGCAGCAGATGCTCTGGTGGAGTCTTGACGGTGGCAGCAGCTGCGGGAGTGGATTCTTTCAAGCCAGTGTGGGCAGAGGCGCTTAATTGCAGTAACACCGCCAGGCTGGCACACAGGAGTAGTCTTACGGTGGCTGGAATTTTCATAGAAGCACCTCGGGGCAACAAGTTCGAATCTTAGCTGTGATTAATTATCAGCTTGTAGTTTGGATTATCGCAGCTTTACTATTAAATCGCGAATTGTTACTGCAGCAATAATCCCCACGTCAACTACTTGCGTTGCCAGACATGGGTCAGTGGAGACAGGTTTATCTCATCGAATACAGTGCCCGCCCTCGCCCCCAGCACCATAATTAAAGCCCTCGCGATGTCTTCCGGTTCGATGGCATTTTCCTCGGCCGCACCCGGTTCGAAATTCAAGTCCGCAAAGAAAGCTGTGCGAACCGCGCCGGGGTTGATCAGGGTCACCCGTACATTGGATCGGGCACATTCTTCACGCAATGCCTGGGCGAAACCACGAATGGCGAATTTGCTGGCGCAGTAAATGCTGCCCTGTCTTGTTCCCTGCAGGGCCGCTTCCGAACCGGTGAATATAATATCGGCATGCCCCTGTTTTTTGAGTAGCGGCAGAAACGCTTTGGTGACGATGACATGACTCATGAAATTGGTATCCATTACCCTTTGAATATCTAGCAATGACAATTGTTCCAGATTCCCCATTTTTCCTATGCCTGCATTGTTCACAACTGCCTTGATAGGTAGTTCGTTGACATCGATAATCCCGGCAAGCACCGCGGACAATGACTCAAACCTGGCCATATCCACAGACACGCCGGAAAACCGCTCGTGCTCCATCGCAGCATGTTCAAAATCCTTGGCCAGGCCCAACACATGGTAGCCATCCTCGAGCAGTGCATTTACCATCGCCAGTCCAATACCGGATGAGGCACCGGACACTACAACCAGTTTTTCATGCAATTGGGACATGGACGATCCTGTAAAATTTCTCTATGAACACGATTATTTACCCGCACCGATAATACTGTTGCGGGTTAATAAAACCAAATAACAGTTCTTCAAGGGCCTCGAGCTGTTCGCTCTCCCTGTCGATCGAAAGTAATACCAGCCCATTCCGAGTCTCGGTTTGCCGCGCAAACAAGGCTTCATCCGGATACAGCTTGACGATATTCTTGTAATAGCCAAGGGGCATGCGAAACAACCCGTTGCTGACCGAGTGCACCGTGGAGGGGTCAATCTTTTCGAATACCTCGATAAATAATTGCCGATATGCAGCCAGGGTATCGGTTGCATCGGTGCCTGCTTCGAATATTTCCGAACCGAAGATAATCGGCTCGAAACGAAGTGCTACTTTCCATCCCGCCTTCTGCAGTTTCCCCAGCGCCTCAATTCGTTTATCTATGCCCGGTACTTTATGTTCCCATCCTGCCCCCGCTTGCCTTGGGGTGAAGCTCATGGCAATTACGCAATTTGGTATTGGCTGCATTTCCAACAAATGTCTGATCTGAGTACTCTTGGTTCTTATTTCCAGTGTCGCCTGCGGGCGGCGGGAAAATTCCGGGACGAAGAATCGACAGAAATTGCTTACTGGATCCAATGCGAGACTGTCACAGTCGTAGCCGCTGTAAAAAACTGGAGAACCAGCAGATTGTACAATGGCAGCGTCGATCGCAGCCCCAAAGTCTTCATAGTTAGTGAATAATACGTAGTTCGCCGAACGATACATGCCTTGTAGAAAGCAATAGCGGCAGTCATAGACGCAATTAAGCATGTGCGAGAAGTAATAACTGGCGCTGGCAGCAAAACCGTAGCCGGCTGGCGCTGGCAGCACCAACTTGCCATATTTCTTCGCCAGAATCACGGCTGGAGCGCGTTTCTGCAGACGAAAATTCTGGGCCTTACGATTGAATATCTCTGAGTATCTTTCACAGCGTATTTGCGGAAGATCCGGAAATCTCTGTACAATGGATTCTACCCTTTCGGTATTTGCCACTTCTTCTTCTATGTAGATAGCAGAGAACATTGCCAATCACTGCCCCTTGGATCGCCGTAAGTTGAGCTCAAGCTCTGCTATTAGTTGCCTGGCGGAATTGAAAGATTTTTCCAAAATATCATTCAACTTATCGCTGCATTTGAGGGCGTGATAGCGCTGGACCAGGCGCTTGAGCTGGAGCCGTTGGGTGACACTCGGGTTTAGCTTCGACTCCAGTTGCACAAGTACTGCCGGCGGCTTGTAGGCATTGTTATATGCCCCCGCCAGTTCCTGCAATCCCGATACCAGTCGTTGAATCTGATCGATCTGCCCCGACAAACAATCGGTCACGAAGCTGGCATCTATGTTTGCAACTGAATTGAAAGGATTGTCGGAAATAATTTTATAAACCTGGGCAAGCTCTGCACTTACTAATCCCATTGCGCTTGCGTAAAACCCCGACGCCTCCATTTCATAAGCGGCATTTTCTGGATAATTGAGTTCCGGTGTGTCGACGCTGATTACGTCGCCGGTAGCGAAACCGGAAAACATCTGGCTTGGATAAAAACAGTTCGAGGACTCCCTCTCAATAATTTTGTGTGCCAGGATTCCTGCACCGATAGCGAGCTTCTGATGACCGGCAATACCAACATTTAACCAGCCCGCTACTAACCCCATTTGCTGCTCCTGCCATTTCCCTAGGTGGACTGTAGCAGCCATCGCTGCCTGCCGACCCATACCGCTAACTATTAAACAAATGCCCTCTTCACTGCCATAGATTGGATATGGCTTTGCCGCCAGTTGCCGACTTAACCGAAAACATTCGATGAGGGGCTTCGCTTCAAGAGCGTGAGCCACCACTAGGTTCACCCCGTTGCAATGCGTCACCCCAATTCTTCCTTGGCGCCCGCTGCATACTTTTCAATCAGGCGCCGGTATTTTTGGGCCAGTTCTGTTTTTTCTCGTTTGCTCGCGCCATTCATCATGATTTTACTTTTCCTGACCAGCATCGCTCGCGCCGCTAACTCCTGTTCCCGTTTAAGCGTTCCCGATCTCAGCAGCTTGTCCAGGGCATGTATTCGAAATCTGTCCATGCCCCAATACTTGTTGGACAATTGATCCTTATGGCCGCCGTATTTTCGTAACAACGCTTGCTCGAGATAGAGCACGGGATATCTGCTGCATATTTTCAACCAGAGGTCGTAATCTTCGCAAGCTGGCAGACTCTCATCGAAGCCGCCTGACTCGCTTAACAGGCTGCGCTCTAGCAGCACCGCCGACGGTGAAATCACACAGCGTGGTAAACACCGCTGAAACAGATCGCCGCCGCCTTTTTGATGTTTGTTCATTTGGTTGACCCTGACACCACGGCGAATCCATATTTCATCACAATGTACCAGACGATACTCTCCCTGCTCCCTCAATGCGTCGAGTTGGGCCTGCAGTTTTCCGGGCAGCCACTCGTCATCCGAATCCAGAAATGCCAGCAAACTGCTGGTGGTAATCGCCACACCACGATTACGAGCCGCACTAACTCCTTGGTTGCACTGGTAGCAGTATATGGCCTCAGGAAAATTCTTTTCTACGAATTCTCGTGCACCATCGGTTGAACCGTCGTCCACGACACAGACTTCATCTGCCGGAGAAGTCTGTGCGTACACGGATTTCAACGCACGGCCCAGTATCTGAACACGGTTAAACACCGGGATTATTGCTGCTACTGTCGGGATCATAATATTTCTATCGCGGATAACAGTCTCATCTGCACTAAATGAAAATGGGAACCGAAGTTCCCATTTTCCCTTTTCCTGACGCCTTGTCAGATAATTATTGGTCTCAAGTATACTTGGCCAGTTCCTTCCTGGCGATAACGCGACGATGTACTTCATCGGGGCCATCTGCCAATCTTAAAGTGCGTTGACTGGTCCACAATGCTGCCAGTGGAAAATCCTGGGAAATACCTGCCGCACCATGCATCTGTATGGCCCGATCAATTACTTTCAGGGCCATGTTAGGGACGGCAACCTTGATTTGAGAAATTGCATCCCTGGCCGCCTTGTTACCAATAGTATCCATCAGCCAGGCGGCCTTGAAGGTTAACAGCCTGCACATCTCAATTTCGATGCGACTGTCTGCAATGATGTCATAGTTGCCTCCCAATTCCGCCAATGGCTTACCGAAGGCTTCACGACTCACTGCACGCTTGCACATTAAATCCAGGGCTTTTTCAGCGGCGCCGATGGAGCGCATACAGTGATGGATTCGACCTGGGCCGAGACGCCCCTGGGAAATCTCGAAACCGCGACCCCGACCGAGAATAAGGTAATCTTCGGGGACGCGTACATTGTGAAACTTGATGTGCATATGTCCATGGGGCGCATCATCCCGTCCAAACACCTGCATCGGGCGTACAACTTCCACACCTTCTGCATCCATGGGCACAAGAATCTGGGATTGACGATTGTGTTTCGGTGCATCCGGATCGGTTACCACCATGCAGATCATAATCTTGCAGCGCTCATCTCCGGCACCGGAGATATAAAATTTTTCACCGCTGATGACCCACTCATCACCATCGAGTACAGCGCGCGTCGCGATATTGGTTGCATCTGAGGAAGCCACACCGGGCTCGGTCATGGCAAAGGCGGAGCGTATTTCTCCCGCCAACAACGGCTCCAACCACTGCTTCTTTTGGTCTTCAGAGCCATAACGCTCCAACACTTCCATGTTACCCGTATCCGGAGCACTGCAATTAAATGCTTCCGACGCCAGCCGGCTACGTCCCATAATCTCAGCCAGGTGGGCGTACTCGAGATTAGAAATGCCGGCGCCGCCCTGACTTTCGGGTAAGAAGAAATTCCACAAACCCAGTCTGCGTGCCTCGTCTTTTAGACTGTTGAGAATTTCATCCTGACGGGTGGTGTGGGACCAGCGATCTCCAACCTCGATCTCGTCATGATATTCCTGCTGCACCGGTTCGACCTTTTCTTCCACAAAGGTTCGAATCGTCTCTCGCACCTCAACCAGTTTTTCTGATAAGCCCAAATCCATCATTGTAGTTACTCCTGCTAAATTCCGTATCTAAAGTGCGTGTCAATTTGTTGTCATTAGCTTGCGATTGTACCACCGCCATCGATGACAATAGTTTGGCCTGTGGTAAAACTTCCTGCATCCGAGGCCAAAAATACCGCAGCCCCCGCAATTTCATCGGGTTCCCCAATACGCCTCAGCGGGTAATTGGCAACCGTGGCCTCGTAGATCTCGGGATTTTCCCACAGTGCGCGGGCGAAGTTGGTTCGCACCAGACCCGGTGCGATACAATTAACCCGCACGTTTTTCGGCCCCCATTCCACCGCCAGATTACGTGCTATCTGCATGTCGGCCGCCTTGGAAATAGCGTAGGCTCCCAGGGATGAACTTCCTTTCAGGCCACCGATCGAAGACACAATAATTACGGCACCACCACCTGCCTCTGCCATCGCCGGTATCACCATCTGGCACAAGCTGTGCACGCTGCCGATATTCGAATGCATTATCTTGTCGAAGGCTTCATCTGAAATATCCTGGGAGGGGCCGAAATAGGGGTTGATCGCCGCATTGCAAACGAGGATATCTACCTCCCCCAGCTGCTCTTCGGTTTTCGACACCAGTTCCTGTAGTTGCTCCTTGTAATTGATATTGCAGGCAATCGCGATCGCCGTGCCCCCCTGCGCATTTATGCCAGCAGCCACCTGATTACAGGCATCCTCACTCCGACTGGAGATAACAACGCTTGCTCCCTGCTCAGCCATGCGAGTTGCAATCGCCTGTCCAATGCCCTTGCTCGAGCCCGTAATCAGGGCAACTTTAGACTTAAGACTAAATAAACTCATATCCACTCCATTCAATTGCTACTTAGACGATCGACGCCTTGATTTGCCAGTCTTGCAGATCCGACGATAAACCAGCAGGCAGTTAAATTACGCCAGCAACAAGGGAATTAGCTACGGGTTTCTACCTATGCTAAATCAGAATTACATTGAGGAGTCGGGCTACTCTGTCCATGGCCGTCTTCCTTTCGAGATACTGGTACCACCATCGACTGGAATTACGGTGCCGTTGGTGTAGGCTCCGGCTCTCGACGCCAGGTAGGCAATTATACCTACTATTTCCTGTGGCCGACCCACCCGGTGCAGTGGACAGTCGTCTTCGATGTCCGCCTTGAAGTGCTCAAAGACATAGTCGGTCATCCTGGATTCAAAAAAGCCTGGGGCTACGGCATTGACGGTGATCTTCTTCGGCGCCAGGTCCACCGCCAGGCTGCGTGTAAGGTGGTGCAATGCAGCTTTGCTGGCGGAATAGGCAAAAGTAGGTACACGCTGCACGATAGGCACGTGGATGCCGTCCATAGATCCAATATTAATAACTCGTGCAGGATCTTCTGCGCTGGCGGCCTTCTCCAACAAGGGCAGAAAATCCCGAGTCATTGAAAACACCGCATTCAGATTGGTGTTCATGACCTTGGCGAAACCGGTGTCGGGGTAGTCTTCAATTTCTGCCCCCCAGTTAGCACCGGCGTTATTGATTAGAATACAGAGGCTGCCAAACTTTGACTCCACTTCGGAAACCAGTGCTGCCCTGTCCGCCGCATCGGTTACGTCAGCTGCCATTGCGCTGCAATCTCCGTAGTGCTGCAATTCCCCAAGCGCCAGGTCGCATTTTTCTTTTTTCCTGGATGCGATCATTACCCGTGCGCCATTTACCAATAGGCCCTTGGCCATAATCAGCCCAAGTCCGCTGGAACCGCCTGTTACCAGGGCAGTCTTACCTTCAAGAGCAAATAGATTCGGTATTTTGTAGTCGTCGGTGGCAGCGTCTGTCATCAATCTTCATCTGCCACTTTAACTAACTGCTTGCCAAAATTTCTACCCTTGAGTACATCTCGAAGATAGCTTGGCGCATTTTCCACGCCCTCGCCGACACTCTCTTTGTACTTCAAGCTGCCATCGACAACCCAGCCTCCCAGGAGACGGGTGGCTTCAAGCCAGCGGTCATGCCACTCCGTGACGACGAAGAATCGGTGCTCCGGAACATCTTGTAATCGCTTTAGAATGTGAAATGGCGTTTCTGCCTGGGTAATATCTTCATCGTTATAGTTCGAAATATAACCGCAAATCGGTACCCTGGCCCCGGGATTTAACAGGGGCGCCACGGCTTTGGTCACCTCTCCTCCGACATTCTCGAAATATATATCGATGCCATCGGGGCAGGCTGCGGCAAGCTCCTCGGCTAGCTTACCAGCCTTGTAATCGATACAGGCATCAAATTTTAATTCTTCTGTCACGTAGCGGCACTTCTCCGGGCCACCGGCAATGCCGACCACGCGCAAATCCTTAATTTTGGCTATTTGTCCTACGGCAGAACCGACGGCGCCCGATGCGGCGGCTACGACCAGGGTTTCGCTGGCTTGTGGCTTGCCAACTTCAGTTAAACCGAAGAAGGCCGTGCGTCCGGGCATGCCGACGACACCAAGATGCGCAGCCAAGCTACCGTTACTCAAATCCACTTTCATCAACCGGGCATCGTCGGCATTCGCCACAATATAAGTCTGCCAACCCATGTGTGCTGCGACACGATCACCCACGGCAAAGGTGTCTGAGTTGCTCTTTATCACTATCCCGGTTGACTCCCCAGACATAATATCGCCAATCTCCAGAGGCGCGACATAAGATTTATTGTCGTTCATGCGGCCGCGCATATAGGGGTCAATCGAGAGCCAGCACACCTTTATTAGTATCTGACCTGCTTCCAACTCCGGAATTTCCACTTCTTCTACTCGAAAACACTCATCATCCGGTTCCCCCAGGGGACGCTTAGCGAAGATCACCTGCTTGTTCTTGCTCATTATCTGTTCCTGCTGACGATATCTACGAAAAATCGTCTGTGAATTGGCTTAAGCGCTGCAGTTTACATTAACTCACCGAACGGGAACAACCGTAACCAAGACTTGATACAACAAACGCATATGTATCGCCTTTTTAACGGCGATGGCCTAATTATCACAGAACCTTATGCCAATATTGTTTTCAAGTTCCAGTATATTCATGCGCCACTCCTTGTGCGTGCGTGCATGCAGTGTTGGTTTTGTCCGCGATACCAGTAACTGTAAAATTTCCTAAATCCCAATTTTTCGTATAATCGCAACGCAGCGAAATTGGCCGACTCCACCTGCAAATAGGCATACCTGGCCCTGTTGGAAGACCCCCAACGCATCAGCCGTCCCAGCAAACTGGTTCCGTAGCCCAATCCTCGATATGTTTCCCGGGTTCCGACCCCATAAATCCCCAGAACATCATCACTGATTACCCCCATGGCACAACTCACTATGATGCCCAGCTTATCCTTGAGAGTCAGAAAACAGTGGTTTGCAATAATCTTGCTCAACGTT
>PCCP01000076.1 GCA_002731775.1 Gammaproteobacteria bacterium | reverse complement strand
TGGGCGAGCCGGTGTCGGCATGCCCTCGGGTAGTGACTTCAAACAGAGACTCTAAGCGTACGCTTGCCGGGCTGTGGTAGCAAAGACATGGGAACTGCAACGAATATTACAAAAGTAAAGTTCTCCGTTGGTGAATTGATTCACCATCGTCTCTTTGCTTATCGTGGTGTCATCGTGGATGTCGATATAAATTTTCAAGCCACCGAAGAGTGGTATCAGCTAGTCGCAAAATCCCGTCCGCCAAAAAACGCGCCCTGGTACCACGTGCTGGTGCATGGCAGTGATCACTCTACCTATGTAGCCGAACAAAATCTGGCAGCCGATGATATCGGAGAAGCAATCAATCACCCCATGCTGGATTACTTCTTTTCCAAGTTTGTCGACGGGAAGTATGTTCGTGATGAACTGGATAGCTAGTCAGCAAACTGGGGGACGCCTGCAACTTGGCAACTTAAGACTTTGGAACATGTAGGGACGCCTGCAACTTGGCGAGTCGATATCAGCTTGCAGGAATCGCTCACCAGAAACCAAGCCCAGCGCTATCCCGACGCCTCGGCTACTTTCCGATGTGAGGCATATTGTATATTTGCCAGGATCGAGATACTAATCGAGAGACATTCATTAAAGAGCTGCTAAAGTGCAAGCACCCCTGCAAAGTATTAAGTTGCTAAGTTGCAGGCGTCCCCAACTCTACGCTAGGGAAAACCCACAAAGGGGATCAGGTTATGAGGCATATGAGCAAAATCTTTTTGGCGGTACTGCTGGCATCTATCGCTACCTGTGCCAACGCTCATCTGGCCGGCCATGACAGGGAGGGTATTGCAGCCGAGATTGCTGCTGCCCTGGAAAATTACCATCGTGTATTTTCCACTGGCACCGCGATTGAAATGGTGGATCAAATATATGCAGTTCCTCTTCTGTCAGTGGGTGCATTTGGCAACACCACTGCCTGGACTACGCAAGAGCAGATAGTAAATATGCTTGCCTCACTGGTGGTCAATCTCAGGCAACAGGGTTGGTATCGGTCTGCCATGCCATCCCCGCAAATTTGTGTGCTGGGAAGAGATGCTGGATTCGCCAGCGGTCAGTTTATTAGATACAGAGAAGATGGCGCCGAGATCAGTCGCTCTGGCATGGCTTATATTTTCCAGAAGAAAGAGAACGGATGGAGAATGACCACCTTTCTGGCTCATGATGCCAATCTACAGCTCTCCTGTTAACCGTAAAACCGATGTTTATCCTTTCATAGCCTAGCGGTGCTTCAGGCTCAATTAGTAACGTTGATTCCATAAGTTTTTAGAATATTCAATCCCCTCGTGCGCCACACGCCATTGGCACCGCCGCCGTGTTTGAGCTAGTATGTCAGGCTTGAGAGAGAGGCGGCGCATGACCCCGGTAAACGTCAAAATTCCCTTCCTTGTACTGGCACTGAGCGTATGGGGTTGCTCGGAACGGGAATTGTCGGCACCAGACCCGGCTGCACCGCTGCTCAGTTCTCAAACACAGCCCTCGAGCACTATCCCACCATCCGCATCCAGCACCCGTGAATCCATCGACCGCTACTGTGCGTTCTGCCACGACGAACGGCTGGCAACGGCGGGCCTGAGGCTCGACCTGGTTGACTTCGACAGGGTCGCCGAGCACCCGGAGCTTCTGGAGAAGGTGGTGCGAAAACTTCGCACCGGCATCATGCCGCCACCAGAGATGCCGCAGCCATCCGTTGCAGCCCATAGTGCCATGCTCGCATGGTTAGAGTCGTCCCTCGACGAGGCCGCCGCCGCGAATCCAAACCCCGGTCGCACCGAGACCTTGCGGCGTCTCAATCGCACCGAGTATCAGAACGCCATCAGGGACCTGTTATCCCTGGACATCGATGCCGCTTCGCTGCTGCCCGCCGATGAAAGTGGTTATGGCTTCGATAATGTCAATGTGGGCGACCTGCCCCCAGCTCTTCTGGATCGATATATTTCCGCCGCACAGAAGATCAGCGCCCTGGCGGTCGGCGGCGCTCAGAGCTCGATTCAAAGTGAAATAATCCGCGTGCCGGCGGACCTCACCCAGGAACGGCATATAGCTGGCCTGCCGATTGGAACCCGTGGCGGCGTATCGGTCTCCTATACATTCCCGCAGGACGGCGAGTATGACATCCAGATACGGCTCGCGCGCAACCGGGTCGGGGACATCGGCGGCCTTCGGAGTCGGGAGCCCCAACCGCTGGAATTGCTCCTCGATCGGGAGATCGTCGAGACGTTTTCAGTGATGAGGCCGGACGGGCCCGACCATTCCGTTGTCGACAAGAATTTCAAGATCCGGCTCGCCGTGACGGCCGGCCCCCACGATGTCGGTGTCACCTTTCCCCAGCTATCGTCGGCGCTACTGGAAACCGAGCGCCAGCCTTTGCAGGCACACTACAATGAGATACGTCATCCGCGTCTGACCCCCGCCATCTACCAGGTTTCCATCACCGGACCCTATGGGCCCGGCGGTGCCGACGATACGCTGAGCCGCCGCCGGATATTCGTTTGTCGACCAGACCAGGCCGGCGGGGAAAGCGAAGAACAGGCCTGTGCCAGGAAAATTCTCGCAAAACTAACGGGGCGAGCGTATCGCAGGCCAGTCTCTGACGTGGACGTCGAGAGGGCGCTGGCCTTCTATCGGCGAGGGCGCTTGGAAGGGGGGTTCGATGAGGGCATAGGACAGGCTATAGCCGCAGTGCTCATGAACCCGGAATTCCTGTTCCGGGTGGAGTTGGAACCGGAGCGGCTGGCAGCAGGCGCCGTTTACCGTATCAGCGACATCGAGTTGGCTTCCCGTCTGTCTTTCTTTTTATGGAGCAGTATCCCGGATGACGAATTGCTGGATGTAGCCGCCCGCAGTGAGCTGAGCCGGCCAGACGAACTCGACCGACAGGCCCGACGCATGCTCGCCGATCCTCGCTCCAATAATCTCGCCAGCAACTTCGCCGGACAGTGGCTGCAGCTACGCAATCTGGATGCCTTCACGCCGAATCCGCGTCTGTATCCGGATTTTGACGATAACCTGCGGCAAGCGTTCCGGGAGGAAACAGAGCGTTTCATGGATAGCGTTCTGCGCGAAGATCGCAGCGTGCTCGAGCTGCTCGCGGCAGACTATACATTCCTCAACGAGCGCCTGGCGAAACACTACGGAATTTCTGGTGTCTACGGTAGCCGATTCCGGCGCGTGTCACTAGCAACTGACAGCGAACGAGGCGGTTTACTGCGGCAGGGTAGTATATTGGCGGTCACATCCTATGCGACGCGTACATCGCCGGTGCTCCGCGGCAAGTGGGTGTTGGACAATATCTACGGTGCGCCGCCATCGCCGCCGCCACCGAATGTACCGGCGCTGGACGAGACCTCGGTGTCCGCCTCCCTGCCGATGCGGGAGCGGCTGGCCGCCCATCGCAATAACCCTGTGTGCGCAAGCTGTCACACCATCATCGACCCGGTCGGCTTTGCCCTGGAGAATTTCGATGCCGTCGGTCGCTGGCGGGATCACGACGGCGATAACGGACCTGTCGACGTCGCCGGCGGCTTGCCCGGCGTCGGCGAGTTCCATGGCGTGGCGGGTCTGCAGGCAGGCTTGTTGAGCCGGCCCGAACTGTTCGCCGGCCGGGTGACGGAGAAGCTGCTCACCTTCGCCCTGGGTCGCGGGGTCGAGTACTACGACGCCCCCGTGATCCGCAAGATAGTTCGCGAGGCGGCGTCAGAGGACTTCCGCTTGTCATCGCTCCTATTGGGTATTGTTAAAAGTCAGCCATTTCAGATGAGGACATCGATATGATCATCTTCAAGAAGGCGCTACCCAGGCGCACATTTCTGCGGGGCGTAGGCGCCACGTTGGCATTGCCCTTGCTCGATGCCATGATTCCGGCGGCCACCGCCCTGGCCCAGACGCCGGCCAGGCCTGTGCCCAGGCTCGGCTTCGTGTTCATACCGATGGGCACCGATCATGCACGCTGGATGCCGCCGGGAGGGGAGATGTTGGACGAGTTGTCGCCGATCCTCAGCCCGCTGAAGGCGGTTAAACAACATTTAACGGTCATCACCAATCTCGAATTGCAGAACTCCTATCCGGGCACTCATGACACGTCCAACTCGGGCTTCCTCAGTGCGGCCTTCGCCAAGCACACGGAGAGCTCGGACTATCACCTCGGTACCACCATCGATCAGGTCGCCGCCAGGCAGATAGGACAGGACACGCGACTGCCGTCGCTGGAGTTGTCGGTGGACTTGAATCCTCTCGCCGGCGTCTGCAACAACGGTTACGCCTGTGTCTATCAGAACAACCTCTCATGGTCCTCACCGACCACACCACTGCCCTCGGAAGCGCACCCGCGCATCGTCTTCGAGCGTCTCTTCGGTGATGGCGGCAGCCTCGCCGAGCGGCACGCATCGCTCAGGAGCCGGGCCAGCCTGCTGGATTCATTTCACGAAGACATCGGGCGTCTGCAGCGTGTGGTCGGGGCGAGCGATCAGGTCCGCGTCGAGCAGTATCTGGACAGCATCCGCGAGATCGAGCGGCAGATTCAATTTGCCGAGGCGGCGGGTGCGGAGGATCTTCAACCCGATCTCGAGCGTCCGGTGGGGGTCCCCGCTGCCTTCGGCGACCACGCCGCCCTCATGTTCGACCTGCAACTGCTGGCGCTGCAGGCGGATATCACCAGGGTCATTACCTTCCAGTTCACCCGCGAGCTTAGTAATCGCACCTATCCGGAAATCGGCGTGCCGGAGCCCCACCATCCCACCAGTCACCACGGCAACGATCCGGTAAAAGTCGAGAAAATCGCCAGGATCAACACTTACCATATTTCGATTTTCGCCAACTTTCTGGAGAAGCTGAAGGCGACGCCGGACGGAGATGGCTCGCTGCTAGACAACACCATCTACCTGTACGGCAGCGGCATGGGTAATCCCAGCCTGCACGACCATGTGAAGCTACCGATTCTGGTCGCCGGCGGTGCCTCGACTGGCTTGAGAGGCGGGCGTCACCTCAAGTATGAGAAGGGCACGCCCTTGGCGAACCTCCACATGACGCTGCTGGATCGGGTCGGCGTGCACCTAGATTCATTCGGTGATAGCAACGGCAGCATCGACGGGCTCTTCGATTCGGTGCCGGTTTGATTGCACGGATCTCGGCAGTAGCAGTACGGTAGCTACAGGAGACGACACATGAATAAGCCACAAATCGCTAGCCACCTGCTTCTGATCCTGGGCCTGGTCGCTATGGCTGCGTCTGCCCAGGCCCAGGTCTCTGCTTTGGCAGACGCGGTTGAGAGTCGGGACCAGGCGCTTATACGCCGGTTGCTCGATGAACGTGTGCAGGTCAACGCCGCGCAGGTCGACGCCATGACTGCGCTACACTGGGCGGTGTACCACGACGATAGCGATCTGGCCGCGGTGCTGGTGCGCATCGGTGCCGATGTTGACGCCAACAACCGCTACGGCGTGTCGCCGCTGTCCCTGGCTGCCGTCAATGGTAGCGGGACCCTGGTGCGGCTGCTGCTCGATGCCGGTGCCGATCCCAGGCATTCCCTCAAAGGCGGGGAAACCATCCTCATGATCGCTGCGCGCTCTGGATCCCTAGCCGCGGTGCAGAGCCTGCTCGCTGCCGGCGCCGATCCCAACGCCCAGGAGGGGCGTGAACAGACTGCGCTGATGTGGGCGGCGGCCGAGGGGCACACCGCTGTGGTCGGAGCCCTGGTAGACGCCGGGGCCAGCGTCAACGCCACCTTGGCGTCGGGGTTCACACCCCTGTTCTTCTCCGTACGCGAGGGTCACATCGATATCGCACTGGCGCTGCTTGCGGCCGGCGCGAACCTGGATGGCGTCCTCCAACGGGTGCGGGAGCGGACCCAACAATCGAGCAACAATGCCAGCACCCAGCCTATAAACCGCGGCTTGAGCCCGTTGCTAATGGCGGTTCGCAACGGACACTTCGAGCTGGCGATCGAGTTGGTGAAGGCGGGCGCCGATCCCAACGATCGACGCTCCGGCTTCACCCCCTTGCATACTATGAGCTGGGTCCGCAAGCCGGATGCCAGCGATCGTGGCGATCCGGCTCCGATCGGGTCGGGGAAGTTTACCGCGCTGGAGTTCGTTCGAGAAATCGTGGCATTGGGAGCGGATGTGAATCTGACTCTGGCGGAAGGCGCGCCGCGGCAGCCGAATTCGGCGACTCGACTCGAATCCGGCGGCGCCACGCCATTCCTGCTGGCCGCCGATCGGGCGGACGCCGCCTTGATGCGTCTGTTTCTAGAGCTGGGTGCCAACCCTTTCATGTCGAATCTTAAAAGCACAACGCCGCTAATGGCTGCGGCCGGCCTCGGCACCACGGCGCCCGAGGAAGAGGCCGGCACGGAGCTCGAAGTGTTGAAAGTTACCCGCCTGATGCTCGAACTCGGTGCAGATGTCAACGCCGTCAATGAGGAGAACGATACTGCGATGCACGGCGCGGCCTACGGGATGTTTCCGGCAGTTATCGACCTGCTGGCCGCGAACGGAGCCGACCCCCAGATCTGGAAACGCGAGAACCACCGCGGCTGGACGCCGCTGTTCATCGCCGAGGGCTATCGCTTCGGACTGCCCAGACCCTCGCGCCCGACCATCGAGGCGATCGAGCGGCTGATGTTAGCGGCCGGTATCCCCACGGAGGGACCCAGGCCGCCTGTGATCGATATTTACGAAGTACCAGCGCAACGCTGAGCGCCGGAGTTGTTGTTGCTATCGCAACGGTTTGGGATGACGAACCGGGCATCGGATACGCCGTCTACTGCTCACTGGCCGGACGGCTTCTCGCTCGCCGTCGGCCCCCAGGACGTTTTCTAATTTCCGCATTTGATCTTAGCGGGCCTACTGATTGCCCTCGGCTCCGTTTTCCTCGCGCCACTCTTTCTCCCGCACTCTCGCTCCCTGCAGGGTGCTGGCCATGGCGTAATTGCCTTCATGGCAGGCATACTCGTAGGATCGTTGGTCGGTCTTCGGCCACACCAATTCTCCGCTGTATGGCGTCTCGTAGTCTGGATCGTCGACGGTGAAGCTATAGAGTAGACCGCCGGCATTGATGGGGCTAAAACGCTCAATCACCCGGCGCTCCACATTGGGCTGGAAGGGTTCATCGAGGAAGTTGATGGTTTCTACCACCAGGGTATCCCCCTCCCACCAGCCGATCGAGTCACCATCGAGTGAGCTTAGTTCGGCGGGTTTATGCTCGGAGTCGAGACGAATAACTCGCGCCCAGTGCATCCACTCGATCATGATCATCACATAGTCATCGGTCTGCACAATGGTCTTCAGGTTGTTGTAGGGCAGGGGACGAATCGCAACCGAAGCGCCGGGTTGATAAATACAACGCACACCAAGAACCATATTTTCGGGGCCGTCGTAGGGGGTATCGCCTGTCTCTAACCACCAGGCGCCCTCTCTTTCTGGCCAGGCGAAGCGTGGCGCCTTCGCGAGTTTTTCCCTGCCTGCAGCAGTACGCGCGGGCATGCGGCCATCGGCAGGAGAAGTCAGGACCGAGGTACGGAACTTGCCATCGATGGCGAAGCCGTCGGTACCATAATCGAACCAGAAGTCGTTGTACGACCCTATATCGCCCCCTGCCGCGGGCGCACCGTTTTCGGGATTACTGGGTCTGGCTCCCTCGGCTCTTGCAGACAAGGCCCGATCTCGCATAGCTTCCACTTCCTTCGAGGACAGAAAGAGACGTTCACCATAACTCGCGGGTCTCTGAAAGGGAGTGAGGCTTGCGATATCGTAGTTACCAGAGAAATCAGGCTTGCCAGCAGGCGTACGGAGAAACTCATCCTGGGCACTTACAACGGTTGCTAGCACCATGGCAACTGGGAGTAAAACGATGACAGCTAATATTCTGGTCTTCATGATTTTCTCCTCAGGAAGAGTCTACAATGGAAACACATCGCGTTCGTTAAGGAGGTAATTCAAGAGGCTTATTCGGCCTCCTCACTCGCCACGAACCCATGGGGAAACCTTCTTCTTGCATTGGCCATCGTGGCGCCGACTACAACCACATCTTGACCAGGCATTCTCCAGCAGTCTAGCATACTCCATCGACCGCTGTATCAAGAGACGCCTGCAACTTAACAACTTAGCAACTTAGCGATTTTAGAACTTGTGACTGGGAGCCCCTACCCAAAACCGAAGCATTCATTAATAGAAATTTCTGGCTTTGGATCAATAGAGTCAGAGTAATTTGATCTGCTTGGCGTAGGTGGGGAACAGGGTAGATCAAATTACTCTGACCCCTTTGATCCCAGCAATCTTGAATTACGAATCCTGTACGAGTAACAGGTTCTGAGTTGTCTCTGTATTAAGCCCACGAAGAAGACCATAACAAATCAACAACATTACAAGGGCCAAGGGCAGGGCGCTGCCTATGGTAGCTGTCTGTAAGGCCGTGAGTCCTCCCGCAGCTAACAACACTGCAGCAACAACTCCCTCTGTTACAGCCCAGAAAATACGTTGCCAAACCGGAGAATTCAGATCGCCATTGGATGTGATTATATCGATTACCAATGATCCAGAATCTGAAGAAGTAACAAAGAAGGTCACAATAAGCACTGTCGCGATCAAAGAAGTGATCATCGACCACGGCAGTTGCTCTAACAGCACGAATATCGCCGTCGGCAAATCATTCTGAACGGCGTCGACTATATTGCCGCCTTGGCCTGCCAGTTCAAAATACAAAGCAGAATTCCCAAAACAGGTAAACCACATGAAAGTGAAACCGGTCGGCAGCAGTAAAACTCCAAATATAAACTCTCTTATTGTTCGCCCTTTGGAGATTCTTGCAATGAACATTCCAACAAAAGGTGACCAGGAAATCCACCAGGCCCAATAGAAAAGCGTCCAGTTTCCCATCCAGTCATTAGTAGCAGTACTAAGCAGCGATACATTCAGCGGAATAAAATTCACAATATAAGAGCCAATATTCTGAAAGAAGCTGCTGGCAAGTGTGGCAGTTGGCCCCATAAAGAATACAAAGGCGAGGACAAATATTGCTAGATAAAGATTGAGAACGCTTAATCGTCGAATGCCTGCATTTAACCCAGCAACAACTGACAGCGTCGCCATCGTTGTTATCGCAGCAATTAGCAGAACTTGAGTCGTAACTGATACAGGCACATCGAAAAGATAACTCAGCCCTGCATTCACTTGCATTACACCTAATCCGAGTGATGTCGCAATACCAAACAAGGTGCCTAGCACGGCAAAAATATCCACCGCATCGCCTACGGGTCCGTTAATACGTTCTCCGAGTACTGGGTAGAGGGTAGATCGAATAGTTAGAGGTAGACCTCGCCGGTAAGAAAAATAGGCAAGGGACAAACCAATGACGATATATACAGCCCAGGCCTGCAAACCCCAATGGAGAAATGTTATTTGCATGGCTTGCCTGCTGGCATCCGCAGCACTGCTCACAGCAATCGGTGGAGCGTTGTAATGAGTCAAAGGTTCAGCAACACCGAAAAACATTAGCCCAATACCCATGCCGGCGCTGAATAGCATTGCAAACCAACTCAAATAGCCAAATTCCGGACGTGAATCATCTGCACCGAGTTTTATGCTGGAAAATCGACTGAAGGCTAGGTACAAAACAAAAACAAAAAATGACGCTACAACAGCAATATAGAACCAGCCCATATAAGCGACCAACCAGGTTTGAATGGCTGTAAATGTTTCCTCGGCAGATGTGCTGTATACAGCTCCGAACAGACTGAATAGCAGTACTAGCCCTGCAGATATAAAAAATACAGGTCCAAGTGAGGGGTTGATGGTCGGTTGGTTGCTCATTTACTCGCTCACTAGTAAGCCCGCCAAGACGCTAGTCGGCGGCCAAGTAGCTGCTGTGAAAAATATGATTGATTCCTTCAAAACAGCTACCAATCAGGCATAATAAACTTCAGTGACACAACTAACACAGTAAACTCGGAATAGTAAACCGATGGCTGACAATTCAACAGCGTCCAATGCGGAACCTATCGTTGGTCCTTTTACCGACATGGTACAGCAATTCCCCACTGCAGTATGGAATGCAATTGCAAGCAACATTCCAGGTGATTTACACTGGGATAGAATCCTTATTACCTTGTTTTTTGCGATTCTAATTTTCTTCTACTATCAAGGGCGCGGCTCAAAGGGAGCCGATGGTTACGAACGCAAAGTTGGGATTCTACAATTCCTTCTGCCGGTGGACATTTATACACATGTGTCTGCACGTGTAGACATTTGGCTTTGGGTGTTGGAGCGGGTCTTGCGACCCTTCTGGGTAGTTGCTCTATTTGCAACCGTAGGCCCATACACTGAGCAGTCAGTAATCGCAGGACTCGAATTCTTACTCGGTGCGACACCTGCACTGGAAACCAATTTTATCTGGATGTTGCTCTATGCCCTAGTAAGTTTGCTATGTTATGACTTCATCTTTTACGTGATTCACTACACTATGCATAAAACCCCTGCCTTGTGGGCAATTCACAAAATACATCACTCCGCAGAAGTATTGACTCCTCTTACACGATCCCGGGAACATTTTCTGGCAGGACCTATTTGGGCTGCCGGATCGGCTCTCAGCTTTGGTTTCGCTGCAGGATTATTTGCCTACCTATTCGATGGTGGAATTACTCAGGCTACACTATTTAATGTTGGGTTCTTTTCGTTTCTATTCGGGTTGACCGGTGCCTTTCGTCACTACCATGTTCAATTTCGCTATCCCAGATGGTTGGAAAAATGGATTCAAAGTCCTGCTATGCACCATACCCATCACAGTTATTTGAGGAAACATTGGGATACCAACATGGCCGCCGTCACTAGCATCTATGACAGGATGTTTGGCACTCTTTATATCCCTGAGCAAGATGAATACACCCCCTGGGGTATCGGGCCGGAGACACAACACGAGTACCGAACATTCTGGCAAAACACTATCGGACCATTCCGAGACTGGTACAAGATGATTGCCAGTGGAAGTTCGCCGCAGGCAGGGGCAGCTCCCGAGTCGGACTGAGGGGGACACTAATAGGATAATAGCTTAAGGTTTTTGGTCGACATATTTCTGCTCAACTATGAACGATCATAGCACCTGAAAGTTAAGCTATTAAACTATTAGTGCTCCCCGAATACAGATATCGCCTACAGGAGATTTACTATGAATAAAAGAATTGCCATTCTAGCTTTAATGCTTATGTTGGGGTTTCCAGGTGTATCCTTGTCTCAGAGAAACTCCCTTGTTTCAGCCGAATTTGACGTGCCCATCGTGTTGGAGAATCAGTACTTCCGAATTAGGATGCTTACTATCAATGATGTAATTAAAGACTACGATGCTGTGATGAGCAGCGTTGATCATCTTCAAGGGGTTTTTGGTCCGGGTATAACTTGGCCAATAGGTTTGACCCTTGAGGAAGATTTAATCGACCTGGGTTGGCATCAAAAAGAATTCCAAAGGAGAACCTCTTTTGCTTACACGGTGGTTTCATTGGATGAAGAACGAATCATCGGGTGTCTCTACATCAATCCAACAATGAAAGGCAACTATGACTCCGATATAACTATGTGGGTTCGTGAAGATGTAGTAGTGGATGGATACGACGCACTTTTATTTGATACTGTAAAAAACTGGATAGAAGGCGACTGGCCATTTGAAAAACCGGCTTATCCTGGCCGGGAAATAAGTTGGGCTGATTGGGAGTTGTTGGAATAACGATTCAGAGCTGAGGGGGGCACCAATAGGATAATGGCTTAAGGTTTTTTGGTTGACATAATTTTGCTCAACTATGAACGATCATAGCATCTGAAAGTTAAGCTATTAAACTATTAGTGTCCCCCGAATTCCTTATTAATGGCGTTATGCGCCCGGGAGAATTCAGTGTCTATCAGTGGAGAATGTTTCTGCGGTGATGTTAGCTACTCAATAAATGGGCCGCTTCGCGATGCGCGATCCTGCCATTGTTCACGGTGCCGAAAGGCTTTTAGCGCGCAGGCTTCAGCTTATGCATTAGTGAGCCCTGAAGATTTTGAATGGATAACGGGTGAAGAGCTATTAACTCTGTACCAAAATAGTTATGGGTTTGGTCTGCAGTTTTGCAACAAGTGCGGCTCAACTCTCTGCGGAGTGTTCAATGGAGCTGTTCATGGCATAACTCTTGGCTGTGTCAATGGTGATCCAGAAGTTGAAATCGGGCGTCATATTTATGTTGGCTCGAAAGCGAAATGGGAGATAATTCCAGATGGCGTCCCCCAGTATGATGAGGCAGCGCCAGGCGACCCATAACAGACCAATAAAAATCAATGAATTATAGGGACACTAAATAGTTTAATAGTTTAACTTTCAGGCGCTCAGAACATGCATAATTGCCCAAGATTAATTCAACAAATACCTTAAACTATTATCCTATTAGTGTCCCCCTTCCTCTTCTAGATGCAAATTCCGGGTCAAATTTGAATGCAAATCAACATATTTAGGTATGTATTTGGGTATGAATAAGAAGGAATTCGTCTGAAAGGTCTTGTTTACGGGGAATAATAGCGGACATAATAAAACGCCCCCCATCCCTGTTTCTCAGCGGTCGAGTGGGTACAGGTAATTCATCATTACATCATCGGTTTGCTGTCCGCCTCTGCGTGCAAACTTAGGACGAAACTGCATTGCCTTGACAGCGTTTTGAGCGTGGCCTCTTACTCTGGCAGAGTCTGTTGTTGCCTCGACGGCTTTGGCATCTCTTGATTTGCCCCGGGAATTGATGGAAAACTGCAGCTGCACTGAATTAAGTTCCCTCTTCGCTGCCGATGCTGGCTCCGGTAGTGCGGGTAGTCGCGAGGTTGGCGCTAGTTCGTTCCAGGCAACGAAATCTACCAGGTGATAAGTATCCTCGGCAGCTTCCGCACCAAGTACCGCCGAATAACCAGAAGCGGTTTGCTGTGTAATCGCGTCATCCAGAGAGAAATGGAACTGAGCTACCGGTAATACTACCGGTCGTGCAAAAAAGGCTTCGATTCGTCGCTCGTCTATGCCGGCGTCCTTGAGCTTTTCCCCGGCACTTTGATATGAGCCGGTAGCGCTACCTTCCCTCGCTAGCAATCGGAAGTCAGCAACGTACATCATTGCCATTGCTTCCGCTTCAGGGTCATCCATGGTTCTGCTAACATTGAGGATATGATTTACTATGCGTAATGCATCCCGCAAATAGCCTGCAGCGCCATGAAATTCTGGCGAATAAGAGTTGGCGCTCGGCGCGAGTGCGTTCCTGGATGCTGCCCAAATTAAATCAAACAGGCGGTGCCGTTCGAGAGCATAGCCATAAAGCCGGGAAATCCGTTCCCTACTGTCCCCAACTAGCCGCGTTTCAGAAAGAGACATCATTCTCCAATAATTCAATGTGCTCGTATCGAGGTGTTGCTTACGATTTCTCGGCTGGTCAATAAACATATAGGTCAGGTACCACGTACTCAAATCGTTCATGGAATTCAGTAGAGCGCTGGTATCGACATCTGGATTCCACATATGTATCGAGCGAATGTATTCAAAGCGCTCGGTAACGGATTGCCATCGTTGAAGGCGGACATCATTGCTAATCAATTCGGCGAGAAGCGGAAGCTGATTCAGACTTGTAGGACCTTCCACAGTGTGAAGCAGATGTAAGCGTCGATTGAGAATTCGACCTGCTCCAGCAAAGTTTCCCGCATCAATTAGCAGTGTGGTGAGCCCCTGCAAAGGTTCTAGCAGAGCGTAGTGGTAAGGGCCGAATTCTGTTTCCAGTGCCGCAATCTGTTCCTCGAACAGGGACATTTGTGTCCCCAATCGAGCACTGATAGCAACCGCCGACTCTTCAAGCATGGCCTCGGCCTCCGGCGAATCGGCAGCCAGGGTACGCTGTCCATGCAATATCACCCAACTTACCGCCACGAAGGCGGCAACCATTTTAATGACATTGTGATGTTTAGAATCTAGAACCAGATTAACCATTGTGGAAATCCTGTTCTTTTTCTATTTGTTTAAGCATTAGCCGCGAATTCGGCTAAGGAGTCAAGCACTGCTTTTCTTTCTCATCATTACTTCCTCTTGGAGTTAACGATGAGCTAAAACTGTATCTTACGCAATCAGGCAGCTATGTCCAACTGGGGCTGACGGGGTACAAGGGTAAAGTGGTAAAGTAAAGGGTGTTTGTTCTTCTTATACGCATTTCCTGATAGTGCTTGCATGTTCGGTAATGTAGAATTCAATTGCTTATCGCCGTGCTGGTATACTAGTTCTTCTTACTGCCTCGGTGGTTCCTCTTTTCATTTTGTTAGCGTGTTACCCATGATTCAAAGTACCTCAAAATTGTTTCTGTTAATTCTACTTTCAGCAAGTGCATTTACTCACAGTGTGGCTGCAGAGAAATCAGTCGAAGGACAGGCTGCATTTGCCATCCCCGATAAATATGCCGCTCAAGTCGCACAGGACATACTCAATGCAGGGGGTAACGTCGTTGATGCTGGTGTTGCTACGGGTTTTGCCCTGGCTGTCACCTACATCGATGCTGGTAATATCGGTGGCGGTGGATTCATGTTGATTTACATAGATGGCAAACCCTTCTTTCTGGACTTCCGGGAGGTGGCACCCCTGGCGGCGGACCGAGATATGTATCTCGACGAAGCTGGCAATGTTATCGAGAACGCAACGCTCATAGGCGCTAAAGCTGCCGGTGTGCCAGGCACTGTTGCAGGTTTTTGGGCTGCACACCAGCGCTTCGGAAAATTACCCTGGAAGGACGTCGTTGCTCCCGCCATAGAACTGGCAGAGGCTGGATTTATTCCGGGAAAAACCCTGGCTGAAGACATTCAAACTCACTTCGACTGGTTTGGCACAAGTACGAATTTCAAACAGTATTTTGGAAAAGTCACAGCCGGGAAATTATTCCGACAACCGGAGCTCGCAGCGACACTGAAACGGATTGCTACAGAAGGGGCAAGAGATTTTTATCTGGGGGAAACCGCCAGATTACTGGTGGCACAAATGCAGACCAGTGGCGGCATCATCAACGCTAAAGATCTTCAGGATTACAAAGCCATCTGGCGCGAACCGCTACAAGCAAAATGGCGTGAGTACGATATCTTGTCAGCACCTCCACCAAGTTCTGGCGGTTTTGGGGTTATTCAGCTATTGAAGATGAAGGATTACCTCACAGCTGAGTTTTCTGGCCTGACCCATAATTCTTCACAATACGTTCACCTGGTCGCGGAAATGGAAAAACGGGTTTTTGCTGATCGCGCTGAATATCTTGGAGACCCCGGGTTTATAGATATCGATATGACAGGCCTTATCAGCGATGCCTACATAAAAAGACGCGCCGCAGAAGTGAACCCGAAGGGCATTTCGCAATTGGATTATGTCGTTCCCGGCCTCGAGTCTCCTAATACAACACATTTTTCTATCATTGATGCTGAGGGGAATGCGGTTTCCAATACTTACACGATAAACTGGTCCTATGGTACCGGGGTTATTGTTGAGGGCGCGGGCTTCCTGTTGAATAATGAAATGGATGACTTCAGCGCAAAACCAGGTGTCCCTAACGTTTATGGTGTGGTGGGCAATACCGCCAATGAAATCCAGCCGGGTAAACGCATGCTCTCATCGATGTCACCCACCATCCTGCTGAGGAATGACAAAGTCTCAATGGTCATCGGTACACCGGGGGGCTCGACAATATTTACGTCAGTTTTCCAGGCGATCATCAATATCCTGGATTTTGATATGTCTCCATTGCAAGCAGTTGGGGCTACTCGATTCCATCACCAGTTGTCGCCTCCTGATTTAATTACCCAGAGCCCTTCTCTGCCACTCCCCTCGAAAACCATCAGTGAATTGGAACAAAGAGGATATCGGGTTGAACCTCACAGCTGGGAGTTTGGCGATATCCAGGTGATATGGATTGGAGAGGAAGGCATTATTCCCGCATCCGATCCCCGAGATCGTGGGGTCTCAAAGGTACTTACCCTAGATTAGATCCGACTGTGTCCATGTATGCAGGATGCCTTTAATCGCCACTATGGTTGCCATGGGCTCATCAAACATAAAATGGTGATGAGTCCCTGGAATCGAGATTATCGGTAGAACGTGGACTTGTGAATATCCAACTGTCTTAATATTTGCCGCATGGAGAGACTGGAGTTTTCGACCAGATGGATCATTTCAGCTTTTTCAGACGCTGAATACCTCATGTACCGTCCTCCCCATCCCCTTCTTTTTATTTGGGCTACCTAGCAGACCCCACCCCCCGGGGTATACCCCCTTGCACAAGGATGGTTCCATCTGCACCCTATACATACTATTCTTGATCCTTCATGTGCCACTGCCTCGCCAATAGATGGAATGGCTAATTACTAACTCCAAATTTTGAATAAGCCGAGTTCAATTATGATAAGAATTTATTCTCTCGCGCTTGTAGCTAGCGTCCTATTCGTCGTCCTTTATCTTGTATTCGCGCTTACGGGCGAGATATTCTTTTATGAATCAGGTGAAGCTATAGGCACGATTTCTGGTTGGTGCGAAAGAGTCAGTGGAGGTCTCTTTCGAGAACCTGCAAATACCTTAAGTAATATTGGATTCATGATCTCAGGCCTTTTCATGTTGAGGATACTGACGGCTGAAAATCAATCGAACACTGAGTTGGGTAATGCGTTTACCGGCCTCAATAAAATTAGCGTCTTATATGCGGTCGCAGTTATCTATCTGGGGCCTGGCTCATGGCTAATGCATGGCACGCATACAGCGTGGGGAGGATGGGCGGACAATTTAAGTATGGTCATGTATATCATTTTCCCCTGGCTGTATAACCTTAAAGAGATGGGACGTTGGAGTGTCAGTCGCTTTCTCTGGACTTATTTTATAATCGTCATTATCTACTCTTTAGCCAGATGGTTCTTCGGAGGAAGGTTAGGCATTGGGCTTGATCTATTTGGTTTGTCGATAGGTCTATGGATTATTTCTGAATCGCTGTTTAAATTTTGGTCGCCAACGTTTCGTTGGATGTCTGGATTTGTCGGCTTTATAGTTGCTGCAGTCTTTGGTATTTCACCGCAAGAAATACTGTCAGATCTTGTTGAGTACTGGTGGATTATCTTGTTTTGGGTTCCTGCTCTTTTCTCAACGAGTCGTCCAGCTTTAACAAGGACCTACACACCATGGTTTTTTCTGGGTATGTTTTCGTACCTAGCCGCGTTTGTGATTTGGCTTCAAGGTTATCCTGATACGCCTTATTGCCAGCCTGATTCGTGGATTCAACCTCACGCTATTTGGCACTTAATGACGGCGTTATCAACGTGGTGTATCTTCAAATTCTACAGAACAGAGCGTGAGCGCTAGGCTAAACCGCAGATAGAGGCCGTTGCCGTCAGCTAGGTTGTACTCTTTTTCGCGGGGCTTAGCTTGCTTTACTTCGGTATTAGTAAGAGGGTATGTCATTATTCCAGAGGGGTTAAAGACCATATCGGACGATACTGGTCTGGTAAAGGGAGCATTAGAAATTCTGTGTCAATTCCTTAACTCGCAGCATAATGCTGTATGGAGAATTGATTATGACAGAAAAATTCAATTTCGATGAATCCATAGCACACTCTGTAGCACACTTTGATTTCGTAGGTTTAACTTATTGATTAGATTGAAAAATCGGACACGCTGTCTACTGAAAATCCTCGTCTCGGTGGTTCGAAATATCGTTCTACTCTCTGTTTGCTTGCACTACTGGGCATACAGATTGCGTAACACCTGATAGAGCAGAGGGCGGATGATCAACTGGCTATAATCGTCCTTGAAATAGCTGGCATAGACCGCTACCAGGTCCAGACTGGGATTCACCAGTAAACCCTGTCCGCCCCATCCCCCCTTGAACAAGAAACCATCCGCTGAGACACTGTCCCACTGATAAATATTATGACTTCCATCTGCACGAACCAGGTTTGGATTAGCCCCGTTAAGGAGCAACTCAATATGCTCGTCAGAAATAATTTGTGTTTCAGACACGGTGGAATAGGACGGAGTAAATAACAAACCAAATCTGGCCAGGTCACGCATATTCGATAGAAAACCACCGTGGCTAAGTGGAATACCATAACGATAAGCCAGAAAAGAAGCATCTGCTTCGGCGCCGATATGCTGCCAGATTTCTCGGCTTACGGTGTCATGAAATGGCTCTCCGGTAAGTTTTTCCACCAGCCATGCCAGAGCAAAGGTATTCATGCCCGAATAGGAAAATTGCTTGCCCGGCTCAGCGTGCCGCGTGGTCTTAAGCGTCTTCAGAAAATCGTAGGGGTTGTCCGGCGCGTTATCTCCACGAAACCCATCCCCTATAGCCATCGAATACTGGTAGTAGCAGGACTGGCGGTCGTCGTACTCATCCTGACAATCCAGGCCCGTGGCCATGTCGAGAATATTGCGGATACTAATCTGTGCGATGTCCGAACCGGCCAGTTCCGGAATGTAGAATTCGATTGCCTTGTCGACGTCGACGCTGCCACGTTCTTCGAGAATTCGAATTAGCGTGGCCGGCAGAACCTTGGCAACCGACCAGTAGATAGGTTTTTCATAGCTCTGCATGCGGGGATAGCTTTCAAAGACTATTTTCCCCTGATGCAGAATTACCATGCCCATGGTGGTCGACTGCTCACTTTCTAATAATTCGCCGAATGCTTTCTGGCCTTCGCTTGTGTCGAGTTTATGCTCGGCGATCCGCGCATCGAGCGCATAAGCCAATTCCTTAACAACGCCACCACGATATACGTTTACCGTAGGGAAAAGCTGATGAACATTGCGGTGCATCCAGCCCATCTGCTCTCCGGTTACCGTCCACCAGATATCATCCTCTGGTAGTAGTCGTTGCCAGTGCTGAATCTCCTCAACGCTGCTGGAAGCTTTGAAATCACTTGCCGAATCTGCCGCCAGGGTCGTAAAACTCATTGGACAGGAAAGAATTAACAGAAGTAGTCTACGCATCGTGAAACCCAGTCATATTTTCGACAAGCATAAATCCCACAGCCAGGCGAGGCAACGTGTTTGTGATGTCAGGCTTCGGTAAAGCGCTGCCGGTTGCTCTATCGCTGTCCTATAATTGATAGATTCCGTCGCAATATACTAAGTCCTCAATCGGCTCGACCCCGATCATTGCCGCTATCGTCAAAGCAATCGAGAGGAAAGATTGCGCTACAGAATGAATCTCAGCTGTTCAATGACGGTGGTCTATGATTACAATCGGCCTGGTTTACCTATTCATCAGAGTTTAGATATTCAAATTAGCCACAGGGGATAAAGTCGATTGATTGAATCAGTTAACAAGTCATTAACCAGTAAAGATGTTGATTGGTTTATCTTCGGAACTGGATCAGCAATCCTATTGACTGTCGTGCTTATCATTCTCATCGCACCGCAAGCCAGTTCTCTAGCCATTCAACAACTCTACGATTTCGTCACTATTCGAGTGGGCGTGATTTACATCATCACCGCGATTCTAACACTTGGTTTTTTGCTCTGGCTGGCATTAAGCCACCATGGCCGGGTCGTGTTGGGAGATTCGAATATACCTGAACATTCTACTTTCTCCTGGGCATCGATGCTGTTCTGTGCTGGTATCGGCGCCTCACTCATCTACTGGGGCGCTACCGAATGGGCATTCTATTATGTTGCACCTCCTTTTGGCCTTGCTCCCGAATCGGATGCGGCAATAGGGTGGGCCGCCAGTTATGGGATATTTCACTGGGGTCCGGTAGGGTGGGCATTTTATTGCTTACCCGCGGTGGCTCTGGGTTGTTCCTATCACCTTAAGAAGATCCCCTCCTTGAGGTTGAGTGCAGCATGTAATGCCGTGCTGAAATCCAGGACCGAACAGTGGCCGGGCCGAGTCATAGACCTTCTCTTCATAGTAGGGTTGTTAGGCACCGCAGCTACCGGTCTGGGTTTTGGTACATCAGTGGTCTCGTCGGCAGTAACTGCACTCACCGGGGTAGAAGACAGCATCGGTTTACAGGCGGTCATTATTGCCATTGCAACGGGCATGATTGGCTATAGCGTATACCGTGGCCTGGATAAGGGAATAAAAGTTTTAAGCCGCATCAACGCAGGCTTGGCGCTGTTATTGATTGCCTTTGTTTTCATCGCAGGGCCAACAGTCTTTATTCTCGAAATGGGGGTTACTTCTATTGGCAGGGTAATTCAAGAATTCTTCCAAATGCTTACCTGGACCGATCCGCTTCAGCGCTCTGACTTTGTGGAATCCTGGACCGTTTTTTATTGGGCCTGGTGGCTGGCAATGGGGCCGTTCGTGGGTATGTTTGTCTGCAAGATATCTCGGGGCCGGAGTATCAGACAGGTCGTTTTCGGCATGTTGGGTTGGGGCAGCCTTGGCTGCGCATTGTTTTTCATCGTGCTTGGCAATTACGCGCTGTATCTTGAGGTCAACGGCATCTATGCGGTGGTTGACGAAGCGGTAAACGTCGGCCCATCGACCGCCATCGCCAGTATCATCGCCCTGCTACCTCTCGGTTCCCTTTGGCTGGTTTTTATCGCTGTAATCGGCCTGATCTTCATGGTCACCACCTACGATTCGGCCTCCTATACTCTCGCCGCAGGCGCGACCAGAGCGATGCAGGAGCACGAGCATCCGGCCCGTTGGCATCGGGTATTCTGGGCAATGGGCTTGGGGCTTTTGCCGCTCAGCCTGTTGTTCGCCGGCGGCTTACGAGAGTTGCAGACTGCCTCTCTGCTTGCATCGATTCCATTGGTCGGTGTTTACGGTTTACTCGCGGTTTCCATCGTGCGCATGCTGAATTCACAGGAACGCTGAATCACGCAAAGCGCTAGAGACAAATTGCTTGCAGCACCGAATTGCTGCTAAATTTTCACTTCAAGATACTGCCCGGGCACCACTGCTGGCTGCAGTGGGAATATGCCCGGGTTGCGAGATTGTGCAAGTCACGGCTTAGACAATTGTCTTAAGTGCATCCAGCACAGCATTCGGCTGTTCCGACAACATTGAATGCCCGCAAGGCTGCAACCGCACCGTGCGACAATTGGGAATTGTTTCGGCCACTTCCATTGCGTTGACAGCTGCAGTCATTTTGTCCTGATTAGCGAAGACAACCAGGGTTGCCACGGTAATTTTCTGAGCCAGTTCGGCGCCATTGATAAATTCATTGCAGGCATTAAGGTCGGTGAAGAACACATCATCTTTAGAGCGTTCAAGCAATCGCTGGCCGCCCATGGTCATACACATACCGGGTATCTCATTGCCACCCATGAGTCCAAAACTGCTGTGGCTCCAGGTGTTAGCCATATCGATGGCGTCATGATGATTGCCTCTGGCAGCAGTAAGTAGCGGGTCAGCTACTGGCATCGGAGTCGACGTACCTAATAAGGCCAGTGACCTGAGTTTGTGCGGATAACGGGCGGCGAAATTCAGTGCTATCAGAGAACCCATGCTGTGACCAATCACTGCGCTATCTTCAATGTCCAACTCATCCATAGCACTTGCCAGCCAATCGGCAAACTCATCAATAGACTTGCATAGCTCACCGCCGGAGCGCCCATGGCCCGGAAAATCGAATGCATAGACATTGTAGCCATGGCGGGCAAAATGGCGTGCCGGTAATACCCACACCGTGTGATCGAGTGCAGCACCGTGGAGAAAGACCACTGATTTCCGGCCCGGTTCGATACCGCCGGTGCCAGTACTGTAAAACGTTTTCTGCTGCTTAATGTTGGTATACATGGCTCTAGTTCCGCTGCGAGGCACGCAGACCGCGGCGCAGATCGGCGGTCAGGTCGGCACTGTCTTCCAGGCCGATTGAGAGCCGAATCAGCCCTTCCGATATCCCAGCGGCCTCCAGTGCCTTGGCATCCATGCGATGGTGGGTGGTGCTGGCGGGATGAATCACGAGGGATTTCGCGTCACCCACATTGGCCAAATGCGAAAACAGTTCGAGATTTTCGATGAACTTGATGCCAGCAGCACGCCCACCTTTAATCCCGAAACTGAAGACGGCACCGCAACCTTTGGGTAATAAGCTATGGGCTAACTCATGATCCGGGTGATCTGGCAACAGGGGATGATTCAACCAATCCACCTGCTCCTGTTCGACCAGGAATTCAACCACCGCCGCAGTATTCTCGACATGGCGCTGCATACGAAGAGGCAAGGTCTCGATGCCCTGCAAGATTTGAAATGCCGTCGTCGGGCTCATGCAGGCCCCGAAATCACGCAGTCCTTCTTTGCGGGCACGGGTAATAAAGGCGGCCGGGCCGAATTCCTCGGCAAAGTTCAAATTGTGGAATCCTTCGTAAGGCTCAGACAGAGTCTTGAACTTGCCACTGGCTTCCCAATCGAATGTGCCACCGTCCACCAGCAGTCCGCCGATAACAACGCCGTGCCCGGAAAGGAATTTGGTGGCGGAGTGCATTACGATATCGGCACCGAAATCTATCGGGCGGCACAAATAGGGAGTGGTAAAAGTTGCATCCACCATTAACGGCAGGCCGGCATCGTGAGCGACACTGGCTATCTCGGGAATATTCAGAACTTCCAGCCCCGGATTTCCCAGTATTTCACCGAACACCAGACGGGTATCGGATGTAATCGCAGCGGCGAACGCTTTCGGATCGCGGGGATCAACGAAAGTAGTGGTGATGCCAAACCTCTTTAGCGTGTACTGCAGTAAATTGTGGGTCCCACCATAGAGGCTTCGCGAAGCAACGATATGCTCTCCAGCGCTGACCAGTGTGGCTATAGCCAGATGAATTGCGGCCTGGCCACTGGCCGTAGCTATACCACCTACGCCTTTGTCCAGTGTGGCGATGCGTTCTTCCAATACGGCATTGGTGGGATTTGAGAGCCTGGAATAGACATGTCCGGCACGCTCTATATTAAACAGCCCAACTGCATAGTCAGTGTCCTTGAAGACAAAGCTGGCTGATTGATAAATCGGGGTCGCCCGCGCACCTGTAGCAGGATCAGGTTTCTGACCCGCATGCAGACTCAAGGTGTCAAAATTAAATGTTGGAGGTTTCGCCATGTCATTCGCTGCCAGAAACAAGAGAAGATATGGTATTTGAATTGACTGGGTTTACAAGTGAAAAATATAAATTGCCACTACTGTGAATAGTTCTCATCATGGCCGCGAAGAAATGCAGGTCTGAAAACTGAATTGACCTTGATTGAAATTGTTAATCTGTCAATATTGTACCTTAAACGATGAGCTCTGAGGCCCAGAAATGAACCCGGAAAAAATCACCATACTCGATGCGGGTATGGGGAAGACCCTTGCCATGAAAGGGATAGAAATACCGCCTACGATTTGGTCAGCGAATGCGCTTCTGGTTGCACCGGGCAGTGTATGCGAAGTGCACAGGGAGAATATTGCTGCCGGTGCGAAGGTAATCACTACCAACAGCTACGGTGTTATCCGTAGCGATCTCGCGAAAGAAGGTATCGAAGATCGCTACCAGGAGCTCAATGAATTAGCAGGCGAATTAGCAAAATCGGCAGTAGACGAATCTGGCGTTGAGGTTGCAATCGCAGGCAGCTTACCACCCCAAAATGGAAGCTACCGGCCCGACCTGGTACTCGATAGAGAAGTGCTCGAACCGATTTATACGGAACAGGCTGAGATGCTTGCACCTTATGTCGATTTTTTCCTCTGCGAAACCATGTCCAGCATCAGCGAAGCCTTAGCTGCTGCTTCCGCTGCGCTTAGTGTAGGTAAGCCGGTATTTGTGTCGTTGACGCTGCATGATGAGCGCCAACGCTGCCTGCGTAGCAGCGAGCCTGTTGTAGAAGCGCTGTCTCAACTCAATTCATTGAAGCTTGCCGGAATATTGTTCAACTGTTGCCTACCTGAACGCATCAGCGACGCTATGTCACTTTTAAACTCCGCAGCAGTGGACTATCGCGGGGGCTATGCAAACGCTTTCACGCACGTTCCGCAAGATTGGTTATTGGATGGCAACAAGCAACGCGATGGCCGTCTCACTCTTCGCGAAGACATATCGCCACAAAAATATAGTGACTTCGTCGACGACTGGCTTGCCAAAGGTGCCAATATGGTTGGCGGCTGTTGCGGAACTACGGCAGCGCATACGCAAGCAATAGCTGAAAGATTATGCCTAACAGAGAATTCGTGAATGAATGTGTCCAGAGTAAAAATACAGTAGTTGTGGCACACAATTAGTGATTCCATAGCACACTTTGATTTCGTAGGTTTAACTCATTGATTAGATTGAAAAATCGGACACGCTGTCTACTGAAAATCCTCGTGTCGGTGGTTCGATTCCGCCCCTGGGCACCACCTCCCTGTACTCCGTCAGCCCCAGTTGGACATAATCACCTGATTGTATAAGAGACACTTTTAGCTCATCGTCAATCCCCAGAGGAAACGATG
>PCCP01000075.1 GCA_002731775.1 Gammaproteobacteria bacterium | reverse complement strand
TGCCCCAGCCGCCAATGTAGAACCAGCGCCCGTCGGCCGATACCTCGATACCATTGGGCCCCGGTGTTTCACTGCCAGGCACCTTGCTCCAGCCTGTGGGATTCTGCCATTCCCAAAGCTCGCCGCCGGCAATCTGAAAGTTGGTAACGGCAAATCCACCTGCAGGCAAGGCGACGACGGAATTGAGCCCCACCGTGTCTGGCGCCAGCACGCATCCGATCCAGCTCAGGGTCGGTGATGCGCCACTGTTGTCGAGTTCGAACACCTCGATTGCTTCCCGCGCCCCGTGCCGTACCACGTACAGGGTATGGGTGTTATCTCTGCCGGGACGCAGGCTGAGGCCGTGGGGCCTGAATTGGCCTGGTGCCGGGCCCGGGCAGGCGCCATAGATGGTATTGTCCTGCCGCGAGCGTGATGTCTCGGTTGGGAACAATACGCTCGAGCTGTAGTCACGGCTGTCGATCAGATAGAGGTAGCCATCGTTTTCCATGCCCGAGGCGATGATCCAGGGCGATTGCGGGATCGCGGCCAGGTCTTCCGGACTCACAGGCCCGCACATAAACTTGACCACACCATCCGGTTCGCACGCCGCCGCAATCGATTCGACTGCTGAGAAAACACACACAATGGCAATAATAGACACTGGCAATAGACGCAATTTCATGGACTCTCCTCCTTTTCCATTCCCGAATTTTATTGATAGGGAAGCGGTAATAATTCGATTTTTCTGAATTCTGTGGGATGGCTCTCTGCCTGAAGTGCCACGTAGCCTTCTTTGAGAAAGATGTCGGCTCCCTGTTGAATCAGTCTGCCAGCGTCGGCATCGTTCTCATCCAGTTGCGGCGAATGTAATTCGAATACAGTCTTCCCATCGATGCGGTGGATGATCGATTTATTTCCCTGAACTTCGAATTCCACCGTAACCCACTGATCGCCATGATAGGTGTCGGAGGTGGAATTAATGCAGTGTGTGGTGATCAACTCGTCGCCCCTGAGCCAGTGTGTGCCGGGGCTACAGACATTAGCCGTGGTACGCTCATCGACGCCGTTACCACCCAATAGCTGGGCCTCGATGGAGACCGGAAACTCCTGCTCCAGGATCATACTCGCCGGAGCCTGACTATGCAGCATAAGGCCATTGTTGCGATAGGCCCAGGCCGGTCCATCCACCACCTGATCACCTATGAAGCGATATTCCACCCGTAGCAAATAGTGAGAAAACACCCGATCGTAAAATAGATGGCCAAACTCACCGTCAAAATCATTCCAGTCGTCATAGGATACCTTGAGTAAGCCATCGACGACCCGAAAGGTGTTTCGATAATTGACGCCAAGGGCCTGACCGGTAAATTTAACTTTCCAGTCGTCGAGATTATCCCCATTGAACAGGCTTATCCATTGCCGTGGATCATCGGCGGCTCCGGCAAATGAAGAAATAAGACTACAACAGACAAATAGCGAGGCAACGATTTTCGTTTTGTTCACAGGCTGCTGCTTAGTCGGAGAAGCTGGCGGGGGCTTGCGGATGGGCGTACAGCCACTCGACTACCTGCGCGCTGAATGTTTCCGAAAGGCTTGGCACATGGCTGCCGCCGGCTATTGTCCACAGCTCACTGGAACCCCCTGTCTTACAGCCCTGCTTGAACAGTAGCACCGATGTTTCGTGACCGTCGATTCCCGCCTCCAGGTCTCGCAGTTCGCGGTCTGCGCCCTCGGTGGAACAACCATTGTAGCTTGCCCACCGGGTCACGGTCGCAAGCGCGCTTGGGTACTCGTTGCCCTGAATATTGTCACCCTCATAGGCAATAGTGCCATCGGCAGTACCGTGAATCTGCAGGATGTGAACGGGATATTCCGGCGCCGGCCGCTCTTCGCTGTGATTGGCACCGGCGAGGCTGGCGATAGCGGCGATCGTGCCGGAATGATCATAGGCGGTGCGATATGACATGAAGCCGCCGTTGGAATGGGCGATCAGGTAAACGCGATCGGGATCCACGTTGTATTCAAATTTCACGGCATTGATGATGTTCAATATATAGCCGGAATCGTCCACCTCGCTGCCGAAGAAATTACAGCAGGCATCGGAGGCATTCCAGAATCGATTACGATCGCCACCGGACTCCTGGTCGCCATCGGGTGCTACCAGCAGGAAGCCATACTGATCCGCAATCCCGCTGAAACCCATGTAGGAATCCTGGCCGGCACCACTGGATGTATAACCATGTAGTAATATGATCAATGGCGCCGGCGTGCTGCCATCGTAAGTTGCCGGTATGGTCACCGGCAGTTCGCCGCGTCCCAAGTCGATAGATTGCGCGACCAGCATGCCTGAAGTCAGTAACAGGGCTGTTGCCAGCAGCAGGGATTTAAATTTCAACATGTTTTCTTCCTCTTTTGTTTAATGCAATTTTCTGTTGTTGCCGGGTTAGGGAATGTAGCTAGGGCGTTAAAATAACTTTGCCGGTGGTCTGGCGCCCTTCCAGAGCGCTGTGTGCCGCGCGCACCTCAGACAACGGGAAAAAATGCTCCACCCGCAGCTTGAGCTTGCCTCCATCGATCCAGTTAAAGACATCACCGCTACGCCATTCCAGACTTTCCCTGTCTGCGGTATAGGCAAACAGGGTTGGGCGGGTCAGGAACAGTGAGCCCTTGGTCCCCAGTGTCGCCGGATTGAATTCGGTTACCGGGCCACTGGCATTTCCGTAAAGTACCATATAACCACGGGGTTTCAGGCAGTCGATGCTTTTCTCAAAAGTGCTCTTACCGACGGAGTCATAGACTACATTGACTCCTGCATCACTGGTAATTCGCTTCACCTCAGCCTCAAAATCTTGCTTGGAATAGAGTATCACCTCGTCGGCACCGGCGGCCCTCGCTAGTTCGGCTTTCGCCTCGGTCGAGACGGTGGCGATCACGAAGGCACCAGCCATCTTCGCCATCTGGGTCAGGATCAGGCCGACGCCGCCGGCGGCGGCATGAATCAGGCAACTGTCGCCGCTCTTGATCGGATAGGTGGACTGGGAGAGATAGTGTGCAGTACAACCCTGTAACATTGCCGCCGCACCTTCGTTAAAACTGACCCCATCAGGCAGGTTTACCAGTTTCTCTTCTGGTACCGCGGCGTACTCGGCATAGGCGCCGGCAACGCTGGTATACGCCACACGATCACCCTCGTTGAAGTGGGTGACGTCGGCACCAATCTCGGCGACCGTGCCCGCCGCTTCCAGACCCAGGGTGACAGGCAGAGGAACCGGATAGAGACCGGAACGCTGATAGGTATCGATAAAGTTGATGCCGGCAGCCTCAACTTTTACCAGGACGTCACCCGCTCCGATTGTCGGCATATCCGCATCTTCGTATAACATCACCTCCGGACCACCGTATTCTTTGACTATTACCGCTTTCATTGCTAATCCTTCCGCAAAAAGTGCTATTTATCGCAGAAATCGTCGCCGCTCGCAATGCGGCGTATCGATTTGATTCGACCGATCCAGCAATTGCCGACTAGACGGGTGCGTGCAGCGGGTTTATTCTCTGAGGTTCCTCAAAAACAACATCTACGAAAGCAGGAGGATCTATCTATGTCAGCTCCCAATTATTCTCGTCACGGGCGACTCCTTATTCAGGGTCTGATTTCAGTTATTGCTGTGCTGTGGGGCCAGATGCTTCTCGCTCAGAACTCTCATGTAGCGCTAAGCCAGGATATCGTGGATGCTACCAAGTCTTTCATGGCGAGTTTGTCTGCCTCTCAACGCCAAAAAGCCACTTATGATTTTGCCGACGCAGAGCGTCTGAACTGGCACTTTATTCCCCGTGATCGCAACGGCGTGGTATTAAAGGAATTGAACGACCGGCAATTGACCGCCGCTCGGACCCTGCTGCAAAGCCTGTTCAGTGCCGGGGGTTTTGAGAAAACCGAAAGTATCCGCGGGCTCGAAGCTGTGCTCGCCGAGATCGAAGTGAATGGACGCTTCGTGAGAGATCCGGATGTTTACTTCATTACCGTGTTTGGTGCCCCTTCAATGGAGACCAGCTGGGCGCTGCGCTACGAAGGCCATCATCTGGCTTTCAACTGGACCTTCGTCGGCGGCAACGGCATTGCCAGTTCTCCACAATTTTTTGGCACCAATCCGGCCGAAGTAAGGTCGGGACCTAAGCAGGGCACGCGAGTGTTGGCGGTGGAAGAAGATATGGCTCGCACATTAGTAAAATCGCTGAGTCGATCCCAGGCGGCAGCGGCGATACTCGATGGAGAGGCGCCACGTGACATTTTTACCAGCGCCGATAAGGAAATTTCAGCACTGGACGATGTGGGCGTGAGTTACACTGCACTGGATTCCACCCAGCAACAGACGCTGATGGACTTGATTGAAGAAGTGGCTTCGGCCCAGCCCGCGGCAATTGCCGACGCCCGCATGAGAACCATTTCAGAAGAAGGGCTGGAGAACATCAAATTTGTCTGGATTGGCAGCCTTGAGCGCGGCGATGCGCATTACTATCGGGTGCAGGGCCCGGGTTTTCTCATCGAATATGACAATACCCAGAACAACGCCAATCATGTTCATCTGGTGTGGCGTGATTTCAAAGGCGACTTCGGTCGCGATCTGATTCGAATGCACTACGACTCAGTCGCTTCCGAGTACGGGCCACGCCATCAACACTAACAGGAAGGATTCGTAAATGAGAACGACGCAGGCAATTCGCAAATTACGGGCAGGCTCGCTACTGCTGATTATGGCTGTAGTGCTTGTTCAGTGCCAGGAGGAGCAAGTGGAAAGCTCCACCGCAGGGATCGCGCAAACCGCGCTCGAACAAGAGCAGGCACAGGAGGCGGAGCAGTCGAGTGTTCCGCCATCCCCTACCGAGCCGTTTCTCATCAACACCTTCGAGATTGATCAGGTCAGAGTGGTGCCAATAGCCACCGGGCTGGCGAACCCCTGGGGCATGGCATTTAGAGACAACGGCGACATTCTGATCACGGAGCGCTATACCGGTAAGCTCAGGGTGGTGCGGGATGGCAAATTGCTCGACAGCGATATCTCCGGCATGCCGGAAGTGTATTCAGAAGTCTTTCGAGCTGGCCTGATGGCAGTTGCTATTCATCCTGGAGATGATCAAATCATTTATCTCACCCGAACCAAGGCTATCATGCATGAGGGTGAACCCAATCAGGCGGTCAGTCTGGTGCGTGCCCGCCTGGTAGAAGATCGGTTGACCGATGTGCAGGAGATATTTGTCGCCAAGGGTGTGGATAGTGCGATTGCCGCCTCGGCATTGTTGTTTACCGCGGACGGCAAACTGATGATGAGCGTGGGTGGCGCTTATGTATTTGCAAACACCGGGGAGCTAGCACAAGACCCTGCGGTCCATTACGGCAAGCTTCTGCGCCTGAATGATGATGGCTCTGCCCCTTCCGACAACCCGTTTGTAGACGGTGGTGAGTTCCTGCCGGAGGTTTACTCGGTGGGACATCGGAACCAACTGGGCCTGGCTATCCATCCGCAAACCGGCGAGTTATGGGCATCCGAGAACGGACCACAGGGCGGCGATGAGGCCAATATTGTCCAGGCTGGCAAGAACTACGGTTGGCCCTACGCCTCATATAGCCGTCAGTATCGAGGTGACTGGGTGTCGCAGACGCCGTGGCTGGCAGAATATGAAAGTCCGGCGGTGGTCTGGTGGCCTTCTATTGCTCCCGCGGCATTAACCTTCTACAGCGGTGAGCAATTTCCCGAGTGGCAGGGCAATCTCTTCGTCGGCTCCATGATGGAGGGAAGAATTCCCGGCACCGGGCATCTAGAGCGGATAGTTTTTAACAGCAGGGGCCAGGAGATCCGCAGAGAGGGTTTGTTAAAAGAACTTAAACACCGGGTTCGTGATGTACAGCAGGGACCGGATGGTTATCTTTATATCTTGACCGACGAAGAAGATGGTGCCTTGTTGAGATTGGAACCATTGATTTAAAACTGGCGATTACTTACCAAAGGTACCGAAGAAAGTAGATAAGGAATCATCATGCGTATCGCAACGCTCAAGCTAGAAAAATTACTGGTACCGTTGTGTTTTCTGACGACGGTTTCATTCGCTTATGCAGACGAGCTAAATGAAGTCAGTACCGACAGTGGCGTCTTTCGCGGTCATGCCTCGGAGTATGCGGCCGGGGTTACAGTCTTCAAGGGCATTGCCTACGCCAGTCCACCAGTGCGGGATCTGCGCTGGAGACCGCCGGAGGCGGCTATTCCGTTCGCGGGGGTTAGAAATGCCGACAGCATCGGCCCCGCCTGTTGGCAGGCACGCAATTCGGATGACTCACTCTACGCCCGGGGTAACCTGGAGCGATCGGAGGATTGCCTGTATCTCAATTTATATTCTGGCGCCGCAGATAGCGCCGATTCATTGCCGGTGATGGTATGGTTTCACGGCGGCGGAAATACCGCTGGCCACGGCGGCGCGCTCATATTCGACGGTTCCAACCTGGCGGCGCGGGGCGCAGTAATAATTGCCGCCAATTATCGCCTGGGGACGCTGGGTTTTCTTGCGCATCCGGCCCTTACTGCTGAGTCCGAATACGATTCTTCTGGTAACTACGGCATCCTCGATCAATTGCAGGTATTGCAATGGGTGCAGACAAACATCGCGAATTTCGGTGGTGATCCGGACCGGGTAACTATCTTCGGCCAGTCGGCTGGCGGTACCGATGTCTGCTTGATCATGTCCTCGCCCCTGGCCGAGGGCATGGTGCATGGCGTGGTGGGCGAATCGCCTGGTTGTATCAAAATGGATCGAGCTCTGGCTGATGGTGATAACTCGGGGCATGGGGCAGGTTTGGAATATGCTGCCGAACTGAAAGTGTCAGGCTCAGGTGCGGCAGCCCTCAAACAGTTGCGAGCGGTGTCGGCGCAGCAGCTGGTAGAAGCAGGTGTTGGGGGCGGACCGCAGGTGGATGGCTGGGTGATCCCCGACTCGCCCTATTCGATGCTGGAATCCGGCAGTCAGAACAAAATACCGGTGATGGTGGGTGGTCTCGCCCATGAGAGCCACGGCCTGCAACACACAAGCCCAGAAATCAATGGGCAGCAACTGGATGGTTACCTGCAGGCGACGTTTGGCAGAGCGGCGGGTCAGGTAGCCGATGCCTATGCCGACCTCGCTGCCGTCTCGCCCCTGGATGCCAGGAAGCAAATAGCCACGGACAACGGCTTTCTGTTGTCGGCACGCATGTGGGGTCGCCTGGTGACCGAGCGCGGTGACGATGCCTATGTTTATTTATTTTCCCGCGAGCCACCCGTGTTCCGTCTCTATGTGCCGGCCATGCCGGATCTCTACGGCGATGGTGGCCAGCGTCGTTTCGGTGCCTATCATTCCGGCGAGCTCGCCTATGTGTTCGACAACCTCGATGTGGTGGGACTCGGTTGGGATGAAGACGACCATGGGCTGTCGGAACTGATGGCTGACTACTGGGTCAGCTTTGCCCGCAACGGCAACCCCAATGGGGATGGTCTGCCCAGGTGGCCCGTCTATGATCCCGCTACCGACATCGTGCAGATACTCGATTCACAGGTTCGGTCCGAGGTGCATCCGAAGAAAGCGGAATTGGATATGCTGGAAGCGCTGTATCTCGAGCGATAATGAGCGGCTTGGGGTCAGAGCTTAGGGTCAGCAAGACCTGACCCCAGAACTTTGTTTCTTGGTTGCACATGGCTCAACACATCAGTCAGTTCTGCCAGGCTCTTCAGATTGTGGCTGGTTCTGAAATCGTCGACATAGGGCAGCATGGCGCGAATACCTGCCGCTCTTGGTTCAAAACCTTCATAGCGTAGTAAGGGATTAATCCAGATAAGTCGACGGGACGATTTCGCCAGCCTTTCCATTTGCCAGCGCAGGCCCTCCGCCGCTTCCCGGTCCAGGCCGTCCGATAGAATAAGCGTGATGGCCCCCTGTCCCAGCACCCGTCTGGACCACACGTTATTAAACTCCTTGAGACAAGCCCCGATGCGGGTGCCGCCGGACCAGTCGCTGACCGCGTCGGCGACACCGTCAAGGGCAAGATCGATGTCGCGATGGCGCAGTTGACGGGTGATATTGGTCAGGCGTGTTGCGAACACGAACGCATGCACACGGTCGCGATCGTTGGTTATGGCGTGCATGAAATGTAGAAACATCCGCGAGTAACGACTCATGGAGCCTGAAATATCGCAGAGCATGACCAGTGGCGGGTGACGCCGCCGTGGTTTCTTGAATTTCAGCGGAATCGAGTCGGCCGATCGCAGCGCCGCCCGCAAACTCGACCGCATATCCACCCGATAACCGCGCTCATCGCGCTGAAATCGCCGGGTAGGGACGTCCATGATAGGCAGGCGTAGTTTTGCGATGGCACGCTTCGCTTGGATGATTTCCGCGGCGGTCATGGCCTCGAAATCGATGTCCTGCAGGACTTCTCTGGAGGAAAAAGTAAAGCTGGCATCGAACTCTATTTGTTCCGATTCGCGCTCTTCGCGGGCATCGACTGCGGGTGCTCCCAGGGCATCAGCCAGGCGTCGGCTCAACTCTTCGTGCTCGGCATCTTTTTCGACACGTATTGTGGGCAAAAAGGCAGCCATCATCCTTTCCATGATGCGCGGATTTCGCCAAAAGATATGGAAGGCCTGGTCGAATAGCTCGCGCTGGTCGTAGCGATTGACGAATAGGGAAAACAGGCAGCAGTAAAAATCTTCGCGGCTGCCGATTCCTATTATTCTGACTGCCGTTACCGCATCTAACACCTTACCGGGACCGACCGCCAAGCCGGCGGCCCGCAACAGGCGTGCGAAATACATGATGTTTTCAGCAATCCTGCCCTGGAAATCAGGATTTGGAGATGAAGACATGGATTAGCCGTTACTTGCTTCGAGCTGGATCACTTCCGACTTGACCTGTTCCAGCAGTCTCGCCGCCTCGCTACCGCGGATCTTGGCGATATCGTCCTGATACTTCAATAGCGCGCCGAGGGTGCTATCTATGGCATCCCCGTCCAGCGCGATTTTGTCCAACTGGGTTAAGGCATCGGCCCAGTCGAGGGTTTCGGCAACGCCGGGGAGTTTGAACAGGTCTTGCTTACGCAAGCCTTGCACGAAGGCGACGACCTGGGCGCTCAGTTGCGCGCCGATATCGGGAAGTTTGGTGGTGAGAATCTGCAACTCCCGTTCTGCGCTGGGATAGTCTACCCAGTGGTAGAGACAGCGTCGTTTCAGCGCGTCGTGAATTTCCCGGGTGCGATTTGAAGTAATGATGACGATTGGTGGAGTTTGTGCCTTGATGGTGCCGATTTCTGGAATGCTTATTTGAAAATCCGACAGAATCTCCAGCAAGTAGGCCTCGAATGGCTCATCGGTGCGATCCAGTTCATCGATCAGCAAGACCGGCGGACCCCCCTCATCGCTGCGCAGTGCCTGCAGCAATGGTCTTTCTATAAGAAACTCTTTCGAAAAGACATCGGTGGACAGGTTCTCTTTATCGATACCGCCGGCGGCCTCGGCCAGTCGAATTTCGATCATCTGCCGGGAGTAATTCCATTCATAAACTGCCGAAGAAACATCCAGGCCCTCGTAGCATTGAAGGCGTACGAGGCGCCGACCCAAGGAGCTAGAAAGCACCTTGGCGATTTCGGTCTTGCCGACACCGGCCTCGCCTTCCAGAAACAGCGGCCGACCCATTTTTAAGGCCAGGAACAGGGTCGTGGCCAGGCTGCGGTCGGCAACATAGTTTCCCTGCTCCAGGAGGGCGAGTGTGTCTTCTATGGTTTGCGGTAGCGATGCGGTCATGGGTCAGCAGCCTGGCTTGCGCAGAGGCATTGAATACTTAATCAGAGGACCCCAAGCAGGCGGCAACCGCGCGTTTCGCCATCACCTTGACCAGGTGTGCCCGATACTCAGCGCTGGCATGGATGTCTGCGTTCATTTTTTCCACCGGGATCTCTACGTCATCGCAGGCGTCGCTGGAAAATTTACTGCGCAATTCGGCCTCCAGTCGCATGCCACGATGGGCGCAGTGGGTCGCACCGGTAATTCCGACACGCACGCCGTCCTCGGTCCTGGCCACGAACACACCGACGATGGCATAGCGTGATGCCGGGTTTTCAAATTTCATATAGGCGGCGGCTGTCGCCTTCGGGAACACAATCGCTGTAATCAACTCATCGTCATCCAGGGCTGTCTCGAACATGCCGGTGAAGAAATCGTCGGCCGATATTTCCCGTTTACTGGTCTTCACCCTTGCCCCGAGGGCAATGACGGCGGCAGGATAATCTGCGGCTGGATCATTGTTAGCAACAGAGCCGCCGATGGTGCCGCAGTTGCGAACCGCCGGATCACCAATATTACCGGCCAATGCCGCCAGTGCTGGAATCATCGCCTGCACATCGCTCGATGCTGCGACTTCCGCGTGAGTGGTCATCGCACCGATGCTGATGCTGTCGCCATCGACAGTAATGCCGGACAATTCTGTGATGCCACCCAGAACGATAATGTCAGATGGACTGGCGAGGCGATGCTTCATCGTCGGTAACATGGTCTGGCCACCAGCCACAAACTTGCCGTCTTCAGCCTTGTTCATAGCGCTCACTGCATCGGCAACACTGTCGGGATTGTGATACGAAAAATCGTACATGTTTAATTCCTCTTCTGTACTTCTACTTACAGCAATTAGTCAGGCAGCGCCTTGTGCGGCGCGCCAGACATTTTCAGGCGTCGCCGGCATATCGATATGCTTCACGCCAAGGGCATTGGTGATGGCGTTGATCACCGCCGGCGGTGCACCGATAGCACCGGCCTCGCCGCAGCCTTTGACACCCAGGGGATTATCCGGCGGATCGGTGGGTGCATAGTCGATGTCAAAACTCGGTACCTTATCGGCGCGGGGCATGGCGTAATCCATGAAGGAGGCAGTAATCAACTGACCCTCACTGTCATAGCGACAGCCCTCCAGCAGTGCCTGACCGACACCATGGACGATGCCACCATGAACCTGGCCTTCGACGATCATTGGATTGATCAACTTGCCGAAATCATCTACTGCCGAGTACTTGATGATTTCAACTACACCAGTTTCCGGATCGATCTCTACTTCGCAGACATGGGTGCCGGCTGGAAAGGAAAAATTCAAAGGATCGAAGAATGCGTTTTCATCGAAACCCGGCTCCAGACCCTCCGGGTAGCTGTGAGGTACATAGGCATTGAACGCGACTTCGGCGATGTTCATGGCCTTGTCGGTACCGGCAATGGTGAAATTGCCGTCGGCGAATTCGATATCCCCTTCGGCGGCTTCCAAGGCGTGCGCCGCAATTTTCTTGCCTTTGGCAATAAGCTTTTCACAAGCCTTAGCGATGGCGACGCCACCCACTGCCAGTGAGCGGGAGCCGTAGGTACCCATGCCAAACTGCGTCTTCGCGGTATCGCCGTGAATGACCTCGATATTCTCGATCGGTACGCCCAACAGTTCAGTTATCAATTGCGCAAAGGTAGTTTCGTGGCCCTGACCATGGGAGTGAGTGCCGGTGAATACCTGCACATTGCCGGTGGGATTAAAGCGCACTTGGGCACTCTCCCACAGGCCGACGCCGGCACCGAGCTGGCCAACCGCAGCGGACGGCGCGATACCACAGGCTTCTACATAGGAAGACAAGCCAATGCCGCGCAGCATGCCGCGGGATTTTGCTTCCTCGGCACGGGTGCTGAAGCCATCATAATCGGCAAGCGCCAGGGCTTTATCCAGGGCGGCGTTGTAGTCACCACTGTCGTAACACTGCACCACCGGCGTCTGGTAGGGGAAGGCATCCACGGGAATAAAATTGCGACGACGGATTTCAACCGGATCCAGTCCCATGTCTGCCGCTGCCACATCCACCAGTCGCTCCAGCAGAAAGGTGGCTTCCGGTCGGCCGGCGCCACGACTGGCATCCACCGGTGCCGTGTTGGTGAAGACTGCCTTGACCTCAGAGTAAATCAGCGGTGTGGTGTACTGGCCGGCAAACAAAAAAGCATAAAGATAACTGGGCACCATGGTGCCAAACGTAGAGAGGTAAGCCCCCAAATTAGCTCGGGTCATGACGCGCATGGCGAGGAATTTTCCGTTTTCGTCCAGCGCCATTTCTGCGGTGGCGACATGATCGCGTCCATGGGCATCGGATATAAATGCCTCGGTGCGATCCGATGTCCATTTAACCGGTCTGTTCACCTTACGGCAGGCCCAGCCAACCACCAGTTCTTCTGCATAGATAAATATCTTGGCACCGAATCCGCCGCCGACATCCGGGCTGACGATGCGCAGCTTGTGTTCCGGCGCAAGTTGATTGAACGCTGATAGTACCAGGCGATGAAGGTGCGGATTCTGCGTGGTCAGATGCAGCGTTATTTCTTCGGTGCCCGTATTATATTCGCCAAGTGCTGCCCTGGGTTCCATGGGATTGGTCACCATCCTGTTGTTGACCAGGTCCAGTTTGGATATCTTGTGGGCAGAAGCGAACGCAGCTGCCACCGTTTCCTTGTCACCGAGGGGCCAGTTGAAACAAATATTATTCGGGGCGGCTTCGTGAATCTGCTGCTGACCCTCATCGGCAGCGCTGGCGGTGTCGGTCACCGCCGGTAGGATGCCGTAATCCACCTCGACTTTCTCTGCGGCGTCCTTCGCCTGCGCCAGGGTTTCTGCGATCACGATAGCGACATGGTCACCCACATAATTTACCTTGCCCTGGGCCAGGGCCGGGTGGGCCGGCGCGCGGTGAGGCTCGCCATCGTCGCTGGTGACTGTGACACCGCATATCAGAGGAGCGATACCATCGGCTGCGAGGTCGTCTCCGGTAAAAACCGCCACCACGCCCGTCGCTGCTTCTGCGTCCGTCGTGTCGATGCTATTAATGGTTGCGTGGGCGTGCGGTGAACGCACGAAGATGGCATAGGTTTGACCGACGACATTAATATCGTCGGTATAGTTGCCCTTGCCGATCAGGAAGCGTTTGTCTTCCTTGCGGGGTACACTGACGCCGATACCATTTTCTGCCATGATCAGTCCCCCATCGCTTTGGCGCCAGCCTTCACGGCTTTGACGATATTGTGATAACCGGTGCAGCGACAGATATTGCCAGTCAGTTCCATGCGGATCGTGGCTTCATCCAGATCGTTGCCGTTGCGCTCGACGATATCGAGTGCGCTCATGATCATGCCCGGGGTGCAAAACCCACACTGCAGGCCATGATTATCCATGAACGCCTGCTGCATAGGGTGTAGCTCAGAGCCGTTGGCAAGGCCTTCGATCGTCGTTACATCGCAGTCATCCGCCATCATTGCCAGCATGGTGCAGGACTTGACGGATTTGCCATCCATAAGAACGACGCAGGCACCACACTGGCTGGTATCACAGCCAACGTGGGTGCCGGTCAGGCGTAGATTGTCCCGTAAAAACTGTACCAACAGGGTGCGGGCTTCCACCTCACCAGTCACGGGGTTTCCATTAACACGCATATTAATAACAGGCATTGACAACCTCTCTATATGAAAACACTGACGACAGCCGTGTTCGGTTTGTCTGCTGATGGCTCTTAGCGAAGAGTCGATTGGACAGTGTCAAATATTGCTCAGCGCACGTCAAGTCTGGCATCCGTTTGCAGGATATCTAGCCATGATGATAATACTGCGCCGGCAACAGAGTTGCCGAAACATGGAGACCACGGAATCACGAAAGCACGAACTAGATTGGGTATGCAAAAGTTTATCGGAGAAGAAGGAATCCCACGGCTGTGAGTGCAATCAATGCGCCGAGCCACAGCCAGGTCGGCAACGTCGGCTTTTGTTCCGGGGCACGGGCAGCATCGAGCAAGGACCGGTTGGTTGCTAACTCACTGAAATTGACAAAAAACTCGTTGGCCATTTTCTGTGCGGCACCGTCAATCAGGCGTGCACCCAGCTGTGCCAGCTTGCCACCCACATTGGCCTTGGCATGGTAGGCAAGGATTGTATGTTTTCCATCCTCGCGCAGTGTCACCGCGGCGCTGCCGTTGGCGAATCCAGCAGCTCCACCCTGGCCTTGTCCATTAATGGTGTATGCATTAGGAGGATCGATGTCGGTGAGTGTTACATCGAATTTAAATTTCGCTTTCACCGGACCCACCTTCGCTGTTATCTGGGCCTTGAAGGTGTTTTCTTCCTCTGATAAGAGGCTGTCACAACCGGGGATGGCAGCCTTCAATATTTCAATGTCGTTAAGCGCCTCCCACACCTGTTCCCTGCTTGCGGCAATGCGATGCTCGACGTTCATTTCCATAATATTGCTTACCGGGTGTAACTCGTCGCTATAACTTATAACAAAGGGGATTTATCAAAAAGGTCTGATGTGCCAAATTCTTGAGGACTCCGACCCCGCGATTATACAATTAAATATTGCTCTGACCGCAAATTATTGTTGTGATAGCTTTGGCTGAGGTTCCATGGAAAACTCGAAAGCAGGAGCCCGAGTTAGCGTGACTTCATTAAAACCGAACAGATCGAGGACCAGTAATGCAGAAGTTTGGAATAGGTCAGGGCGCGACACGAGTCGAAGATAAGCGCCTGACTACAGGACAAGGCCGTTACATCGATGACATAAATTTTGCAGGCCAGGCGCGGGCGGTGTTTTTGCGTTCACCCCACGCCCACGCAAAAATTATTGCCATCGATATCGAGGCGGCGCTGTCACTGCCCGGCGTGCTCGGCATCTATACGGTGACGGATCTAAAGACGGATGGCATTGGCGATGTCCCTTGCCTGGCACCGGCGCGGAATCACGATGAGTCGACCTGTGTCATGCCGCCAAGACCGGCGCTGGCCGCAGGGCGGGTTCGCCATGTAGGTGATGCGGTGGCAATGATAGTGGCTGAAACCTCCATGCAGGCCCAGGACGCTGCCGAAGCGGTCTGGGTCGAATATGAAGAACTGCCCGCCATAGTTACAACTGACGAGGCGATGAGTAGCGGTGTGGCACAGGTATGGGAGCAGGCACCGGATAACCGCTGCTTTGCTTGGGAAACCGGCGACGCGCCGGCGACCACCGCGGCAATGAATGAGGCCGCGCATATAGTAGAGTTGGAATTGATCAACAATCGCGTGGTGCCCACTTCGATGGAGACGCGGGGAGCCATCGCCGCAGTGGAGCCAGAGACTGGACGCCTGATACTGCACGTTTCCTGCCAGGGTGTGCATATCATGCGCCGAATACTGGCCACCGCTATCTTCAATGTGGCTGAAGAAGATATTCATGTGCTCTGCGATGATGTTGGCGGTGGCTTCGGCATGAAGATTTTTGTATTTCCCGAATATGTGAACCTGCTGTACGCGGCGCGCAAACTACAGCGACCCATAAAGTGGATTTCTGAGCGCAATGAAGCCTTTGTCAGCGACAGTCACGGCCGCGATCACGTCACGCGCATGCAACTCGCGCTTGACAAAAATGCAGGCATTCTTGGCTTGAAGGTAAATACCACCGCCAATCTCGGCGCCTACCTTTCCAACTTCGCCCCATTTGTGGCGACGGCCGCTGGCGTGGGGATGCTGGTGGGCTGCTATAAAATTCCCTGTGCTCACGTGCAGGTGAGCGGTGTATTTACTAATACCACACCGGTGGATGCGTACCGTGGTGCGGGTCGGCCGGAAGCGATCTATGCCATAGAACGGCTGCTAGATGTGGCGGCCTACGACATGGGACTGTCGCCGGTGGAAATTCGCACACGCAATTTTATTCCGGCCCAGGCGATGCCCTATGAAACCTCGCTTGGAGCGACATACGACAGCGGAGAATTTCAGAAAAATCTCGATGATGCGCTGCAGATGTCGCACTGGCATGAATTCGAGGCGCGGCGCGAGGCGGCCAGGGCGCGCGGCAAGCTACGGGGCATCGGACTCGCCAGTTATATCGAGCAGTGTGCCGGTGGGGCACCGGAACAGGCGCGTCTCGAAGTAGGGGGTGATGGTCACGTGACGCTATATATCGGCACGCAGTCGAACGGCCAGGGTCATGAAACCGCGTTTCGCCAGATTATTTCTGAGCGGCTCGGACTGGCGTTCGAGGAGATAACAATAGTAACGGGGGATTCCGATCGTATTGCCAGTGGTGGCGGCACCATGGGTTCACGCTCGGTGCCGGTTGGTGGTGCGGCGATTGCTGCCGCCGCATTCAAGCTAATCGAGAAGGCAAAAGAGAAAGCGGCAGAATTGCTGGAGAGTGCGGTGGCAGATATCGAGTTCACCGGTGGTGAGTTTGGCATAGTCGGCACCGATCGCAGCCACAGCTTTCAAAGTGTGGCACAGGCAGCAGCACCTGCCGATGGTGGCGCAAGTTTCGATGAGAGCGAAACCTTTTCCCCCACCACCTCCACCTATCCAAACGGTACCCACGTCTGCGAGCTCGAGATCGATATGGGCACGGGCACCGTCGAGGTGTTC
>PCCP01000074.1 GCA_002731775.1 Gammaproteobacteria bacterium | reverse complement strand
GGTGACGATTCGACTCGACGATGCATCGGCGGTGGGGCCATTCAATCTTTCTTCTGCGGATACCGTCTTCGTGTCTGCGCTGGTTTCATTCACCGGTACGGCAAATCCGGGCTCGGGGGATTACCGTGTGGTGTCGGATAGCTTCGTCCATAAAGGTCAACATGCGGTCATCGATCTGGTGTTATCCGAACGAGTGCCCTGATCCTTTCAAAGCTTCAATAGTCCTAATCAGCAAGTCCGGAACGCACAATGTATTGGGTCGAATTTCTCACCATAGCTGTTGCACACCTGTTTGCAGTGGCGTCTCCGGGCCCCGATTTTGCAGTCGTTACCAGGCAATGTGTGACAGGTGGCACTAAGGCCGGGGTGTGGACGAGTCTTGGGGTCGGTACTGGGATCCTGTTGCACGTAGCCTACTGTCTATTAGGCGTTGCAGTTCTGTTGTTCCAATCGCCTTCTCTGTTCAGCGCCCTAAAGCTTGTTGCGGCTGGATACTTGCTCTATCTGGGGATTAATTCCATCAGGAAATCCCTGACCAGCGGTCCAATCGAGTCGTTCTCAACGGCGCAGCCTACGATTGAGCCGGGAAAGGCTTTCATCCTCGGATTTCTGACCAATGGTTTAAACCCCAAAGCCACATTGTTTTTCCTGGCACTTTTTACTGTAGTCATTAGTCCTACGACCCCGATTTTTATTCAGCTTTTCTATGGCCTCTATCTCGCCTCTGCGACTTTTCTCTGGTTCGCACTGCTGTCCAGGTTCATGGGCAGACCCAGCGTGCGTGAAACCATACTCAGAGCTGGCCATTGGTTCGAAAGGGCAATGGGAACGATTCTGATCCTGTTGGCCATACAAATTGCATTTAATTCCTGAAAGCCTGAGCATTACTGTATTATTCAGAGACGCCCTAGACCTGCCATCGGCATCGGCAGTAATTAATATCGATGCACCCCCTGGTTCATTGCGGTATAGTTGGCGCCGGAGAAATATGCCAAAATGACAGCCATGCAACAACCAGGCAAGCTTATAGACAAATTCGGCCGGCAGATAGACTATATTCGTCTCTCGGTGACCGATCGTTGTGATTTTCGCTGTGTCTACTGCATGACCGAAGATATGCAATTCCTGCCTCGTAAGCAGATTCTCTCCCTCGAGGAATTGTTTCAAGTCGCCAGAGTGTTTACGGAGCTTGGGGTGAAAAAAATCCGCCTCACCGGTGGTGAACCAATGGTCCGCAATAATGTGATGTCTTTAATCGAGAAGCTGGGTGCGCTGCCGGGTCTCGAAGAATTGTTGCTGACTACAAATGGAGCGCAATTGGATAAATATGCCGTGGCCTTGAAGGCGGCCGGTGTCAAACGGGTTAATATCAGCCTCGACAGCCTGAATGCCGACCGCTTCAAGCGGATTTCCAGGGTGGGTAAACTCGAGAGAGTACTGGCTGGAATAGACGCTGCACGGGCGGCAGGTTTCGAGCGGATTCGACTGAATGCGGTGGTCATGCGCGGCTACAACGACGACGAAGTGGTAGCGCTGACAGACTACGTGGTGGAGCGTGATATCGATATTGCCTTTATCGAAGAGATGCCACTCGGTGAGGCATCGGATCATGACCGGGAGCAGACTACCTGTAGCAATGACTGGGTCCGGGGTATTATCGCCGAGGCATACCAGCTCACAGACGTTACCGCAAAGACAGCAGGCCCATCTCGTTACGTTCGAATCGAAGGTAAAAACAGTCGCATAGGCTTCATTTCTCCGGTGACGCATAACTTCTGTGCCGACTGCAACCGGGTCAGGGTTACCGTTGAGGGCAGGCTGTTGCTCTGCCTCGGTAATGAACATTCCATCGATTTGCGGGCGATCCTACGGGATCGGCAACTTGGCGAGGACGACCTCAAACAGGCCATCATCGCTTCAATGGATATCAAGCCGGAACGCCATTATTTTTACGACAAAGATTACCAGCAACCGGTGCGGCTCATGAATATGACAGGCGGCTAAAGTAGTGACTCCCTTGAGTATTGCCGTGCTTACGGTTTCTGACACCCGCACCGAGGAAACGGACAAGTCCGGTGCGGTGTTGATAGAGTGTTTACAGGCAGCTGGCCACAAGCTGCATTCGAAAACCATAGTCAAGGATGATATCTATCAGTTACGCGCCGAGGTTTCTGCTCACATTTTCAACCCGGAAGTACACGTGCTTCTGCTCACAGGTGGCACCGGTTTTACCGCAAGAGACAATACTTTCGAAGCGATCAAGCCTCTGTTCGATGTCGATATCGAAGGCTTTGGCGAGCTATTTCGTCAGCTTTCCTACGAAGAAATCGGTACCTCTACGATCCAGTCCCGAGCATTTGCCGGGCTGGCAAATGCCAGCATAATCTTCTGCATACCAGGCTCTCCGGGTGCCTGCCGCACCGGCTGGAACCGCATCATCGCAGAGCAATTAGACAGTAGCCATCAGCCTTGCAATTTCACCGATAAATTGAAACGTCAGTAGACACCGCCTGCAATTCCAGACATTATTGCCTGATGTGGCTCGAAGGCCAGGTGGGATTGGAAAATCTACAGATAAAAAAACACCAACTTAAGCTTTCGTGCCCAAGTTGGTGTTAGTCAGTGCTTTATTCGCTTAGAAATCCTGCAAGCAGCTCCTCTCCTGAGCTGGGTTCACGCGGCGGCGTATAAGATGATGACAGGCACTGCTAGCGCAGCCAGTACCAATGCCAAACTTACCAAGGTTGCTTCTACGACGGGCTGCGCCTTGCTGAGGGCCTTACTCATGTCCTTCTCCATTTGAATTCGGGTTAATGTTGCCATCAATCAGTAGGCAACGGCACACATGGTAACACAATACGTCCGATAGAGTAACATATATGGGTATAAAAAACTCATTTAACAGGGACATCACAAGCAATCTTGAAGCCTGCGCTCGAAAAGAGTAATTAATAGCTAAATATCAATAAGATATAATGTACTCCTTCATAGAAATGGGGGGATTTGCCTGTTGCCAATAATTTCTAACATACTGATATAACTAATATATATTGAATTCTGATTTTCATACCTATATGTGATTTCCGTCATATATGTAACAATAAGTAGCATTTTCTAAAACATTAGTCACTTTAATTCTGGATTTGAACCCAGCAGGGTTGCCTCAGCTTCGTTGCTATAACTGCTAAGCCGGGCCAACGTAACCGCAGCAGTTTTTAATGCTGAGACGCTGGTTTCGGCCCGCAGCAACGGATAGAATTAGCGCCGCTGTGACATCCACAAGTTCTGTCCTGATTAATACAAGCGAAATAAATCTATGCGTATCATGTCCTTCAACTGCAACGGTATTCGCGCTGCGGCACGCAAAGGATTTTTCGACTGGTTGCCGTGCGTGGGAGCCGACGTCGTCTGTCTGCAAGAAATCAGGGCCCAGCTGGATCAACTTTCAGATCCGATTTTTCATCCCGAGCAATATCACTGCCATTACTTCGATGCGGTGAAGAAGGGGTATGCGGGGACCGCTATCTACACTCGCAAGCAACCGGACCGGGTTACCAAAGGTCTGGGTTTTGAACTGGCAGACACGGAAGGCCGATATATACAGGCCGATTTTGCAGACTTGAGTATCGCTTCCCTGTATCTGCCTTCGGGTTCCAGCAATGAAGAAAGGCTGGCGCGAAAATTCAGTTTCATGGTTGATTTCATGGAGCACATGAAAAAACTACGCCGAAAGCGGCGCGAATTTATCATCTGCGCCGACTGGAATATCTGTCATAAAGAAATCGATCTTAAAAATTGGCGCGCCAACCGGAAGAACTCGGGTTTTCTTCCCGAAGAGCGTAAGTGGCTCGACAGTCTTTATGATGAGGTGGGTTTTGTGGACGGATTCAGGTTGGTTAATCGGGAACCGGATCAATATTCCTGGTGGTCAAATCGGGGCCAGGCCAGGGCAAATAATGTCGGTTGGCGACTCGACTACCATGTCATCACACCAGGTATTGCCGACACGGTGATGGCTGCAACCATCGCATCGGGGAATAATTTTTCAGACCATGCGCCAGTAATTTTGGATTATAATTTATAACAGGTGTTGCCTTCCCCGCCCGGCATCCTGACAGAGGTACCTCAGACCATGCGCATTAAGAATCTGGTCCAGCGCGGATTTAAATCAGCCCTGGTGATCGTGATCGCCACGGCGGCAAACGTCGGTGTCGCCCAGAGCCTGACCGCCGTCATCGACACATCCAAGGGTGAAATTCGAGTCGAGCTCAATGCCCGTGCAGCGCCGACGACGGTTGCTAATTTTGTCAATCTGGCACAGCGCGGGTTTTACAATGGGTTGACATTCCACCGTATCGAGAGAAATTTTATGGCCCAGGGAGGGGATCCTCTGGGTACTGGCGGGGGCGGACCGGGATACGAGTTTCGTGGAGAAATAGTACTGAAGCATAACCAGCCCGGCATTATTTCCATGGCTAACTCAGGTCCCGGTACCGATGGCAGTCAGTTTTTTCTCACCCATTTAGCTACGCCACACCTGGATGGTTTGCATTCAGTGTTTGGCAAGGTGGTCGCGGGCTTGCCGGTGGTATATGAACTGAGACGCAGGGACGTGATTAATAGCATCACCATCGAGGGGGATGCTTCGAGTCTGTTCGAGCGCCGCAAAGCCCAGCTCGAACAATGGAATCAGAGCCTGGATGAGAATTTTCCTGATCTGGGCCCGGCACAGACCACGGCTTCCAACTAGCTGCCCCGGGTTTCGAATAAATGTTTGCTATGGTGGTTATAGCACCCGTTTGAAGGGCTTTACGGTCACGCTGGTATAGACTCCCGCCGCAGCATAGGGATCGGCATCGGCCCAGGCCTGGGCCTGCTCGAGGCTTTCAAACTCCGCGACTACCAAACTGCCGCTAAATCCGGCCGCCCCAGGATCCGGGCTATCGATGGCCGGGTGGGGCCCCGCCAGCAACAGCCGGTCTTGATCGGCTAGCTTATTCAAGCGCTTCAGGTGTGCCGGTCTGACAGACTTACGCTGCTCCAGAGAATTCTCTATATCTTCACTGATGATAGCGTAATACATGGACCGATTAGACCGATTCTTTATAGCTAGATTTTGACTCGGTATCTTCTTTATCGACTTCGATATATTTTGCCAATAGCGGCATTTGCCCAATGACGAAGACGAAGGTTGAGATCAAATTGCCAAATACCTTGAATTGAATCCAGGCGCGTTCACTCAGGGTAAATGCAATGATCAGGTTGACCGCGCCCAAAATGATGAAATAGATAATCCAGATATTATTAAGACGCCGCCATACCTCTTTCGGTGCATTGACGACATGGCCCAGCATGTGTTCGATGGCCAGCTTGCTGCCAAAGTAGCGTGATCCGAAGAAGACCAGGGCGAAAATCCAGTTGACTATGGGGGCCTTCCACTTCAGAAAATCTGTATTTCTAAAAATTATGGTCGGGATGCAGAACAGGATCACGGCGCATAACGTGATCCATTGGAATTTGTCCAGGCGCCAGTTGAGCAGGAATAGAGAGCCATAGGTGAGTATAGAGGCCGCCAGTAAGAATTCGGCGGCACTGAAGATTCCGCCGATTGAATGCTCAAATCCCCCAATGCTCACGGTACGTTCGTCGATGGCAAAAACGGTGAAGAAAATGAGCAGTGGGATGTAATCAATAAACTGTTTCATCTGGTCCCAGCGATGTAGTTATTCCCCGCTTGTTGCCCCGAGGAACTGACTTCGTATGCTGCAGTACGGCTATCTTGGACTACCATGCCGCCGCCGATGGTAGCCGAAGGCGCATCTTAGTTGATTTAAACAAGGCTGTCTGCTTTTGCGAGTCGATGGAATGTAATAGAATCCTTTTCTTTTTCAGTCGACTACAGGGCTTGTTGCGAAGTGCCAGATTCAACGATCTAATATGAGTGAATTCCTACAAGTCCATCCGATCAATCCAGAACCTAGGGTGATTAAACAGGTGGTGGATATACTCCTGCAGGGCGGGGTCATTGTTTACCCAACCGATTCCACCTACGCCCTGGGTTGTCATCTGGGCGATAAGCCTGCATTGGAGCGAATCAGACGCATACGGCAACTCGATAGCAAACATAATTTCACCCTGGTTTGTAGCGATCTATCTTCGCTTGCCAGCTATGCCAAGGTTCACAACAGTGCCTACAGAATTTTGAAAGCCTATACGCCCGGCCCTTACACATTTATCCTCAAGGCCACACCGGAAGTCCCACGCCGACTAATGCATCCGAGGAAAAAGACAATCGGGCTCCGGGTGCCTCAGAATCCGATAGCGCAGTCTATTCTCGCGGTCCTCGGTGAGCCTATTATGAGTACCAGCCTGATCTTGCCTGAGGCAGAGACGCCCCTGTTTGATCCCTATGAGATGCGACTCAAAATCGGAAAGCTTGTAGACTTGATCGTTGATGGTGGCGCCTGCGGGCTGGAACCCACGACGATGGTAGATTTGGTAGAGGGGGTTCCGTACCTGGTGAGAGAGGGCAAGGGTGATCCGGAGCCCTTTCGTTAAGGGTCTGAGAAACTGGAATTGGTTGAGTAAAGGAGAAGCAGTGTCTACGGTTGATTCACAACAACGAGTGTTATCGGGAATGCGGCCTACCGGTCGTCTTCATTTGGGTCACCTGCATGGGGTGTTGAAGAACTGGGTCAAGTTGCAGCATGAATACGAGTGCTTCTTTTTCGTGGCTGACTGGCACGCATTAACCACCGATTACGGTGATCCCGGTATTTTCGAAGAGAATGTTCTGGATATGGTGATCGACTGGTTGGCTGTGGGTGTTAATCCAGGTTCTGCCGCACTGTTCGTGCAGTCCAAGCTGCCGGAGCATGCGGAATTACATTTATTACTGTCGATGCTAACGCCCATAGGATGGTTGGAACGGGTCCCGAGCTACAAAGACCAGCAGGAGAAATTACGGGAGAAAGAGCTGGATACATACGGCTTTCTCGGCTACCCACTGTTGCAAGCCGCGGATATTCTCATTTACCGAGCTGGCTATGTACCGGTGGGTGCAGACCAGGTGGCGCACGTCGAACTCACCCGGGAAATCGCCAGGCGCTTTAATCACATGTACGGCCGGGAGCCCGGATTCGAAGAGAATGCCATGGCGGCGGTCAGGAAAATGGGCAAAAAATCAGCCCGCCTGTATTCCAGTCTGCGCACCGCCTACCAGCAACAGGGCGACCACGAAGCCCTTGCAAAGGCCCAGGCATTGTTGAAAGAACAGCAGAATATATCAATTGGTGATCGCGAGAGATTGTTCGGTTATCTCGAAGGCGGCGGTAAGATGATCCTGTCTGAACCCCAGGTACTGTTAACACCAGCCTGTAATATGCCAGGACTGGATGGACAGAAAATGTCGAAGTCTTACGGCAATACCATCACCCTTCGAGAACCGCTGGAGGACGTCGAAAAGAAAATCAAGACGATGCCAACCGATCCGGCCAGGGTGCGGCTGAAAGATCCTGGAGATCCTGAAAAATGCCCGGTGTGGCAACTGCATCTAAGCTACTCGAACCAGAAAACCAGGGACTGGGTAGTAGCAGGATGCAAGAGTGCCGGCATTGGTTGCCTCGAGTGCAAGAAACCCGTGATCGAAGCAGTTGTCGCCGAACTGGAACCGATTCAGAAAGAGGCAGCGCAATATGAGAGAGACCCGGATATTGTGAGATCTATAATCGCGGAGGGTTGTGAGACTGCACGGGAATGCGCGAAGGAGACGATACAGGAAGTGCGCTCGGCAATGGGACTGAATACCTGGTGATGAGGTTTGGAGGAAATGAGCTTTTCCGCCACAATTCATGTAAAATTTGTCCTGACTTTTGACTCCATAGCAGACCTCCAGATTGACGACTCCAGCTACTGAAGCAGAGACGGAAACCCAACAACAAGAGGGTGCCTCTGCCCAGCCTGACTCCGAGCCGCCGGCGCAGCGCGAACTGGCATTCGCCTACGTTGATGGTGAGGCGATCACTGAAGTTCCCAAAGATCTCTATATTCCACCGGATGCATTGGAAATTTTCCTGGAGGCTTTCGAGGGCCCGTTGGATCTGCTGCTGTATCTTATCAAACGTCGGAATATCGATATCCTCGATATCAAGGTTGCAGAGATTACCGATCAATATATGGCTTACGTAGATTTGATGGAGGCCAGCCAATTTGAGCTCGCTGCTGAATACCTAGCCATGGCGGCGATGTTGGCAGAGATTAAGTCTCGCCTGCTTTTGCCGAGGCACGCCGAGGAAGAGCCCGAGGAAGACGATCCGCGCATGCAGTTGATTCGGCGGCTGCAAGAGTATGAGCGTTACAAGAAGGCGGCGGAGGCTATCGATGAATTAGTCAGGCTGGACCGGGATATTCATCGTGCCAGTGCCGCCTTGCCGAAGCTTGAGCGGATCACCCCAGAGCCGACGGTGGAGCTGCAAGATATTCTGCTTTCACTGACGAGGGTGTTGCGACGTGCCGACATGTTTGAGCACCACCATATTCAGCGGGAAACCTTGTCGACGCGGGAAAAAATGTCGGAAATACTGGTGCGCATTACCGACCTCAAATTTGTGCCCCTGGTCTCTCTGCTGGTGCCCTCCGAAGGTCGATTGGGAGTCATAGTGACGTTCCTGGCGGTCATGGAATTAATCAAAGAGTCGCTAATCGAGATCGTGCAGTCAGAGCCATTCGGACCGATACACGTGAAGTCGAGGACTTGATCACAGCCTGCTAAGAAGTCAATGTTGAGAGCACAGTATCAGGATAGAAGCAAAGCATGAGTGATGTAGATAACAAGGTAAAAATGATCGTGGAGGGCCTGTTGTTGGCAGCAGGCAGACCGCTGACGCTCGATAATATTGCTCAGGTGTTTAGCGAGGATGAGAAGCCCGACAACAACGAATTAACGGCAGTCATGCAAAGTATCACCCGGGACTGTGATGACCGTGGATTCGAGTTAAAAGAAGTGGCGTCCGGTTACCGCTTTCAGGTCAAGCAAGACCTGAGCGAATGGATCGCCAAGTTATGGGAAGAAAGGCCGCCGCGCTACACCCGAGCGCTGTTGGAGACATTGGCATTGATTACCTATCGACAACCGATGACCCGGGCTGATATCGAAGAGATTCGCGGTGTCGGCGTTAGCTCCAATATTATCCGTACCTTGTTGGACCGGGAATGGGTTCGAATTGTGGGTCACCGGGACGTGCCTGGTCGTCCCGCCATGTTCGCGACCACGAAACAGTTTCTCGACTATTTTAACATTAAAAGTTTACAGGAACTGCCTCCACTTGCAGAAGTGAAGGAATTGGACCGGGGCAGTCAGGAGTTTGATTCTGCCGATGACTTGCTAAACCAAAGAGTTATCGAGTTGCCAGAGGATGCTATCGACGAAAACAGCTTCGAGAGCACCGCAGATGAAGCAGAAGAGTTGCTCGCCGAAGAGTTGGCAGCTGAACTCTCAAAAAAACCCCTGGATGAAATTCTTAATCTGGCACCGATATCGGCAGAGGCGGAATTCGAAGAGGCTGAAGTACTCGATGAGTCCGCAGAAGAAGACAGCGAAACTCCTGTTGCGGCAAATGAAGGTTCGATTGCCAGCGACCATGACGATGAGGACGGCGCGGCGATGGAGTTGATTATCGAAGATGATAGCAATAATACCGAGACTTGATGCCGCGCTTAATTTGCGCCGCGTCCACCATCAATAAACCAAGCGATAATATGACTGAGAAGTTACAGAAAGTGCTGGCTCGTGCCGGTTTTGGTTCCCGCCGCGAAATAGAAGGCTGGATCGCCAAGGGTCGGATCAAGGTAAATGGCAAAATCGCGATCATCGGCGAGCGGGTTTCCGACACGGATAAAATTGTTGTCGATGGCAAGAAATTGGCGGCCCAGGGCAAGAACCGTGTGCAGCGCCGGGTCATCCTCTACAACAAGCCTGACCATGAAGTAAGTACCCGCAAAGACCCCGAAGGCAGAGCGACAGTATTCGACAGATTGCCGCCCTTAAAGCACAGTCGCTGGGTCGGCATCGGGCGCCTGGATTTAAATACCAGCGGCTTGTTATTGTTTACCACCGACGGTGAGCTTGCTAATAGACTCATGCATCCAAGTTCGCAGATAGAGCGGGAGTACGCGGTGCGCGTCATGGGGAAGGTGACAACTGCCATGATTGAGCAAATGCATAGTGGCGTCATTATCGATGGCAATCTGTGCCGCTTTACGGATATTCAATTTTATGCCGGTGAGGGTATCAACCAGTGGTTCCACGTCGTCTTGATAGAGGGACGCAACCGGGAAGTGCGTAAATTATGGGAGTCACAGGGGCTGAAGGTAAGTCGGCTCAAGCGTGTCAGGTTTGGACCCATATTTATTCCGAGCACAGTACGCAGAGGCAAGTATCAGGAACTGGGTAAAGCCGATATTGCAAAATTACTCAAACTGGTCGACATGTGAATCCAGGCTGCTCTAGCTTAAGGGTATTCCTTAACAGCTAGCCTCCTCAACTGTTGGGATCAAATGATCTTGCATCCAGGGTCTGCCCATGAATCGATTTTGACTGTGGACTCATCAGGTAAAGATATACTGGCATCAGGGATTCTGCGGTGGGCTGGGATTCTGGGTTTTCTGCCGGATAGGCGGCGCGGCGCATATTAGTGCGGGTGCCGCCGGGATTGAGGCTGTTAACACGTATCGAGCTGGTTTGCGCGAGCTCATCGGCGAGAGTTTGCATCAATCCCTCAACCGCAAACTTGGAGACCGTGTAGGCCCCCCAATAGGCGCGGCCGATACGACCGACACTGGACGCGGTAAACAGGAGTCTGGCATCTGTCGAGCGACTGAGACTGGGCAGTAAAGCCCTGGTCAGATAAAAAGCGGCATTTATATTCACCTGCATCAATTCGGTCCAATCCCGCTCCGGATAGAACTCGATCGGGTTCATGGCGCCTAACAATGCGGCATTATGAATCAACCCATCCAGACACTCGAATTGCTCATTGAGGGACTGCGCCAGGGTCTGATAGTCTGCTGCCATCGCAGAGATAAAATCCAGGGGATGAATGACAGTTTTCCCGGGGTTTAGCGCTTCTATCTGGTCATATACCGCTTCCAGTTTTTCCTGATTACGGCCCAGTAAAATAACTCTGGCACCATGGTCGGCAAATGTGCAGGCGCATATTTTCCCAATGCCATCGCTGGCCCCGGTAATTAGAATAGTCTTGTCTTCGAGTAAGTTTTCCGGGGCTGTGTATTCGAACATGGGATTGGCTGCCCTCAGGCAAATTTAAGAGAGTTGAGTAAGGCTTCGGTTTGATCCGCAGAGTGAAGAATAAAATCGGCCATCCATTCCTCTATCTTGGTGTCTCGCGCGAGGTAACCATAAGCGGCAGCGATGGCGATGACGTCGGCATTCTTTGCGGCCTCAATGTCCCGTTGATGATCGCCAATATACACCGTGCGTTCGGTACCGACGCCTAACTGCTGGCAGGCGAGCAGGATAGGTTCGGGGTGCGGCTTGCGGTGACTTACGTGATCGGGACAAACCAAACTGCCGCAACGAGCGCTCAAATTGAGTTTGTCGAGAAGCAGGTTGGTGTATTTTTCCGGCTTGTTGGTTACGATGCCCCACGGTATCTGCTGCCGTTCCAGTTTTGTCAGAAGACCATCTAAACCAGGATACAGGGCGGCGGCGGTTACTTGGAGTTGCTGATAATAGAGATCGAGCAGGCGCTGATTGAGCTGGATAAATTCAGCGTGATTTTCGTCGATTCCAAAGGCGAGTTTGACCAGCGCGCGGGCGCCGTCGGAAACCGTATGGTAAATCGAGTCGCAGCTTAGCGGTGGTTTCCCATGTTCCGCAAGTAATTGCTTTATGGCGGCGACGAAATCAGGTGCGGTGTCTATCAGGGTGCCATCCAGATCGAATAATACGCACTCTATGGAAGTCTGCAATGGCGACGACATCATTTCAAGTTCCGGAGCTTTCTATCAAGTATTTCTGGCAAGTCCATTTCCCCTGGCCTTGTCTTACATCTCTGGCCTAAGATAATGGGCAAGGTAATTCACATCAAGGTTTGCTTGCAGGGAGTATTTCTTGCTTAATGGATTGTAAAGCATGCCCACTTGCCCCTGGAGCTGGAGACCACAGCTTCGACACCATAGCGCCAGTTCTGACGGTTTGATAAATTTGCTGTAATCATGGGTGCCGCGGGGCAATAGCTTGAGCAGGTATTCGGCGCCAAGTATCGCGAATAGATAGGACTTTGGATTGCGATTAATGGTTGAGAAAAACACAACTCCGCCGGGTTTTAGCAGTCGGTAGCAAGCATCGACTACCGATGCGGGTAGCGGCACGTGTTCGAGCATTTCCAGGCAGGTAACTACATCGAATTGCTGTGGATGCCGCTCTGCAAATTTTTCGGCAGAAACTTTTTGATAGTCGATATCGAGTTTGCTTTCAAGCCGGTGCAATCTGGCAACCGCAAGCGAAGCATCCGCCATGTCGATAGCGGTTACTCTGGCCCCGTGATGAGCCATCGCCTCAGCCAGAATGCCACCGCCGCAGCCAATATCCAGTACCTGCTTGCCGGCGAGATTAATCCGGCGACTGATGTAATTGACTCGTAAGGGGTTAATGTCGTGCAGGGGCTTGAACTCGCTGTTGGGATCCCACCAACGCGATGCCAGCGCCTCGAATTTCTTGATCTCTAACTCGTCTACGTTTTCCATTGGCTTCATCATGCCTGACTGATTTTCTGTTGCCATGTGATAACCGATTCCTTGAGTAAGCCACGATCCATGGTTTTTAGTTCACCATTTTCAAAAATCAGCTTGCCACCACACCAGACGTGGGATACCTGAGATGCCTGGGCGGCATACACCAGTTGGGAAACAGGATTATACAGGGGCATGGTATTTAATCGATCCAGGTTCACGGCGGTAATATCGGCATACTTGCCTGTTTCCAGACTACCGATCACCGTATCCAGGCCCAGGGCTCTGGCTGCATTGATGGTGGCCAGTTCCAAGGCCTGTGCAGCCGGTAGCGCGCTGGCATCGGCGGCCACGATTTTGGCAAGTAGTGCGGCGCAGCGCATCTCCGAAAACATATCCAGGTCGTTGTTACTGGCACAGCCATCGGTGCCCAGGGCAACATTGACACCTGCGTCCAGCAGTTTCGCAACCTGGCACAGGCCGCTGGCTAACTTCAGGTTGGATTCGGGGCAGTGGGCCACGCTGGCGCCGTGTGCTGCCAGTAACTCGATCTCGGTGTCTATTAACTGGGTGGCGTGAACACAGATAAGGCGGGGGCCCAGCAGACCGAGTTCGGCGAGGCGCTGAAGTGGACGGCGACCATCGGCCTGCACCGCCTCTTCGACTTCAGTTGCAGTCTCGTGAACGTGCATGTGTATCGGCACATCGAGTTCTTCCGCCAGGGTCGAGATCTTCATCAAGGGTTGGTCCGACACGGTGTAGGGGGCATGGGGCCCGAAGGCGGTATGAACCAATTCGCTATTGCGGTAGTTGTCGTGAAGCTGAGTTGCCTTGTAGATGTATTCCTCCGCATCCTGTGCCCAAATGGATGGAAAATCGAGTACCGGACTCGCCAGTTGTACCCGTATATTCGCATCGAATGCTGCGTTTGCTACCTGGTCGGGGAAAAAATACATATCTGCGAAGCAGGTGGTGCCGGAGGATATCATTTCGGCGATGGCGAGATTTGCTCCCGATCTGACGAATTCTGCACTCACAAATTTGCTTTCCATGGGCCACACTACCTGTTCCAGCCATTGCTTTAGGGGTATATCGTCAGCTATTCCCCGCAGCAGGGACATAGCCGCATGACCATGGACGTTCACCAGGCCGGGAATCAAGGCGTGGCTGTCCAGGTGGATGTTGGTGGTGGCAGAAATACTTGATTCCGCATCCCTGGAAGCGGTGATGGCGATGATTTTCTTGTTCCGAATCGCCAATGCATGGTCTTCCAGGACAGTCCCAGTCGGCACCACCGGCAGGATCCATTTTGCGTGAATCAGGAGGTCTGCCTGTATCGGGTTTTCAGCGCTCAAAATCGACTCTCTTTCAACTCAATTGCGGTTATTTTATTGGTGACGTTCTGTTCGCCGTTCTAGCCAGCTTTTAGTTTGACTCTCAGTGTCAATACAGGCGCGAAATTATACCCCGAAGCTCTGCAAATTGCGCGCACCGAGCCTTGGCTACAAAAGTCTCGGAAATTATTGAAAAAACAGGGAATTATTAGCGCGAAGCTAGCTGAATACAGTGTCTTTGGGGGATGTTTCATGGTAGAATTACTGCGTATTTGCAGACTCTGTTTTGGTATCTTTCGCCCCGCCTGGTTCGACTGTCACCAGAGGTAGAATCTGGGTAAAAAAACCCTGAATCAGCCGCTATAAAGTAGTAGGAATTCTCTCATTTGCTGCATGTCAGTTACGCATAAAATATTCATGCCTGAAGCCCGGCATGTCGCTCCCAATTTGTTAGGAAAACGCTAGTCTATGTCCGAATTCGCTAAACAGGTACTGCCTGTCTCACTGGAAAGTGAAATGCGTGAGTCCTATCTGGCTTACGCCATGAGTGTCATCGTCGGGCGGGCGCTGCCAGACGTACGAGATGGGCTGAAACCCGTGCACCGGCGTGTATTGTTTGCCATGAATGTATTGTCGAACGATTACAACAAGCCTTACAAGAAGTCGGCTCGCGTCGTCGGTGATGTGATCGGAAAATACCATCCTCATGGTGACACCGCCGTGTATGACACCATCGTGAGAATGGCGCAGAATTTTTCATTGCGTTATCCCCTAGTGGACGGGCAGGGCAATTTTGGTTCCATCGATGGCGATGCGGCTGCGGCCATGCGTTATACAGAAATCCGCATGGCTAAAATCGCCCATGATCTGCTGGCCGATCTCGACAAAGAGACTGTCGATTTTTCACCAAACTACGATGGTACCGAAGATATACCGGATGTATTCCCAACCCGGGTCCCGAACCTGCTGGTTAACGGTTCTTCCGGCATCGCGGTGGGCATGGCGACCAATATTCCTCCCCACAACCTACGGGAGGTGATCGATGGTGCGATCGCACTCCTCGACAAGCCGGACATCGATATTGATGGTCTGATGGAATACATCCAGGGGCCGGACTTCCCTACGGCTGGCATTATCAACGGCAAAGCCGGAATAGTGCAGGCTTATCGCACCGGCCGAGGTCGAATTTATGTGCGGGCCAGGTCTGAAATCATCGAGGATGGAAAATCCAGCAAACAAACCATCATCGTCACCGAGATCCCTTATCAGCTCAATAAGTCGAAGTTGATAGAACGTATAGCGGAACTGGTAAAAGAAAAGAAGATCGAAGGGATCACTGAGTTAAGAGACGAATCCGATAAAGACGGTCTGCGCATAGTGATCGAATTACGCCGAGGCGAAATGGGTGACGTGGTGCTCAATAATCTCTATGCCCAGACCCAGATGCAGTCTGTGTTCGGTATCAACATGGTGGCGCTGGTCGATGGCCAGCCGCGGGTGTTGAATCTGAAGGAAATTTTGGAATCGTTTATTCGCCATCGACGCGAAGTGGTCTCGAGAAGAACCAGCTATCTGCTGAGGAAGGCGCGGGAGAGGGGTCATGTTCTCGAGGGTCTGGCGGTGGCGCTGGCAAACATTGACGCAGTCATCGAATTGATCAAGACCTCGGCTAATTCCAGCGAAGCCAAAGAGAAGTTGCTGGCAAGATCCTGGAAATCCGATAGCGTGTTGGAAATGCTGGGGGAAGTGGGAGCGGATGCCTGCAGACCGGATGACCTGGGCCTTCAATATGGCTTGAAAGAAAATGAATATTTTCTTTCGCCGGAACAAGCCCAGGCGATTCTCGAACTGAGATTACACCGTCTAACTGGTCTGGAACACGAAAAACTGATAAACGATTACCAGGAACTACTGAAACAGATAAGCGATCACCTGGATATTCTAGAGAACCAGCCGCGGCTATTAGGCGTCGTACGCGAAGAACTCGAAAAAATCCACAAAGAATACGGTGACGAACGCCGAACTGAAATCGTGGGTTCGCAACTGGATTTGACGATCGAGGACCTGATTCCCGAAGAAGATCGGGTGGTGACAATATCGAATACCGGTTACGCGAAGACTCAGGCGCTGTCGGACTATAGTGCTCAACGTCGTGGTGGCATGGGCAAGGCCGCAGCAGCGGTCAAGGATGAGGACTTCGTGGAGCATCTTCTGGTCGCCAGCACCCACGATACTCTTTTGTGCTTCAGTTCCATGGGCAAGGTTTACTGGTTGAAGGTATTTTTGATCCCCATTGCCAGTCGCACCTCAAGGGGTAAGCCCATTGTCAATATTCTACCCCTGGGTGAGGATGAACGTATTACCTCGATGTTGCCGGTGACGAAATACACCGATGACCATTTCGTATTCATGGCAACTGCCAACGGCACCGTCAAGAAAACCGCACTAACAAATTTCGCCCGACAACGCAGTGTCGGGCTACGGGCTATCGAACTGGATGAAGGCGATGAGTTGGTGGGGACTGCCGTCACCGATGGTTCGAAAGACGTGATGGTAATGAGCAGTAGCGGCAAGATTACACGTTTCAAGGAGTCTGATGTCAGGGCAATGGGACGAACGGCGCGTGGGGTCAGGGGTATTAGGATGGCACCAGGATTCCGTATGATTTCACTGATTATTGCCGGCGAAGGTACGCAAATACTTACCGTGAGTGAAAATGGTTATGGTAAACGCACTTCGGTTGAGGACTTTCCAGTCTATGGCCGCGGTGGTCAGGGCGTGATTGGAATGCAAACCAGCGACCGTAATGGTGCCGTGGTGGGCGCAGTCCAGGTCGAGGAAGGCGATGAAATCATGTTGATTTCGGACAAGGGTACGCTGGTGCGAACCCGCGTGGATGAGGTATCGGTGCAGGGAAGAAATACCCAGGGTGTACGCCTGATTCGGCTGAAAGAAGGGGAAAAACTGGTTGGGGTAGAGCAGGTAGACGAGCCAGAAGAAACCTTGTATTCAGAATCTGAGGAGTTACCCGCAGAGGGTAGCAATGGCCACAACGATGATAACGAAGCTTGATGAAAAAAATCTTTCGGTGGCCTTCCTAGGGCCACGGGGGACGTATTCGCAGGCTGCTGTCATCGAGCACTTTGGATCGACATGTGAACTACTCGAATGTGCAGGCATAGAAGATGTGTTTGCTGCGGTTGAGGAGCATTACGCTGATTTTGGTGTGGTGCCGGTAGAAAACTCCACCGAAGGTGCGATAAATAACACCCAGGATTGCCTGCTGCATAGCAGCTTGAAAATCATCGGCGAGAAAATAGTCAGCATCGAACATAATTTACTTGCTAATCAGGAGGCAGATGGCAGCAAGATAGATACCATTGCATCCCACCAGCAGTCTCTGGCACAGTGCCGGCACTGGTTAAAGAAGCATTATCCGAAGGCCAGACAAATCGAATGTGCCAGTAATGCCGAGGCGGCATTAAAGGCGCAAAAAGACAGTCGGATTGCCGCTGTTGCCGGCCTCCTCGCCGCAACAATTTATGATTTGAAAATAGTGCATGCCAGCATCCAGGATCAGGATCATAACAGTACAAGATTCCTGGTCTTGGCCCGGCAGGGCACCGCAGCCACGGGCAATGATAAGACCAGTGTGCTCATTCATACGGAGAACAAGCCCGGCGCATTGTTTCGCATCCTGCAACCCTTCGAAAAATTCCAGGTGAGTCTGAGCAAGATCGAGACCCGCCCCTCGAAGCAGGAGGCCTGGGAATATGTCTTCTTCATCGATTTCGAAGGCCATATTCAGGACCAGGCGATTAAGGAATTGTTCGCGCAGCTACAGCAGTGCACTGCGGAAATCAAAGTGCTGGGTTCCTATCCAGCCGCCTTTAACTGAGACCGAATCAGAACACCCATCAGAAACTAAATGTGAATAATCTGTCAGGCAAAACAATCTTGATTCTCGGTCTTGGACTAATCGGCGGATCGATCGCGCGTGGCCTCAAGGCAGTCGATTCAAGCCAACGTGTGTTGGCGGCGGACCTGGATGGAAAATCCCTGCAGGCCGCCATCGAGGACAAATCGATTGACGCTGCTGGTGATTTAGAAAGCCTGTGCCCCCACGCTGAAATTATAGTGATTGCGCTGCCGCCGCTGGCGATCAACGCCGTGCTGCCCATCATCTACGCTCACATGGATGCTGCTGCGGTGGTGACCGATGTCGCGAGCGTAAAATCTCACATCCTGAAAACCCTGGACACGCTGGATGAGGGCTTTCAGCGACGATTTGTACCCGGCCATCCCATTGCTGGGTCGGAACAAAGCGGCTACCAGGCGTCCCGGGCAGAGTTGTTCGCGCAACGAAATGTGATACTTACACCATTGCCAACGACGAGTCCGGAGGCGGTGGCAATCGTTAACTGCATGTGGCGGCAGCTAGGCGCTAATGTGTTGGGAATGAGTATCTGCCGACATGACGAGGTGCTGGCGGCGACCAGTCATCTGCCCCATTTACTCGCCTTCGCCATCGTCGATGTGCTGGTCAAGCAGGAGCTCAGCGCCGACATTTTCCGTTATGCAGCTGGCGGCTTTGCCGATTTCAGCCGCCTGGCTTCAAGCGACGCCACCATGTGGTCGGATATATTCATTGCTAATGCGGATGCCAGCACCAGGGTGCTCGATGCCTATATCGAGAATTTAGTGGAATTGAAGAAAGCGATAGGCGATAGAGACCAGGCCTATTTGATGGCTACGTTTTTGCGTGCAAAGAGTACTCGGGATAAATTCATCGAGCAGCATTTTACACCCTCGGGCGACAATGTAATGACTGACTCGCGAGTTACTCTGCAGGTTCAACCTGGCGGCAAGATAGCCGGGGCGCTAAGGGTTCCCGGTGATAAATCTATTTCTCACCGGGCCATAATTCTCGGTTCCATTGCTGAGGGTGTGACCGAGGTCAGTGGTTTCCTCGAAGGTGAGGATGCCCTCAACACGGTCGCTGCCTTCCGTGAGATGGGGGTCACCATCATCGGTCCCGAGGCTGGCAAATTGACCCTGTATGGCGTCGGCAAAGCCGGTTTACAGGTACCACGTAAACCTTTATACATGGGGAATTCCGGCACCGCCATGCGCCTGTTGGCGGGCCTGCTGGCAGCGCAGTCCTTCGACAGTGAATTGAACGGGGATGAATCTCTCAACGGCAGGCCCATGAATCGGGTCGTTAAACCTCTGCGGCAAATGGGAGCCAGCATCGCTACCACTGCCAATGGTACCCCACCTCTGCGAATCACCGGGACTGAACTGCGTGGTATCGAATACAATATGCCATTGGCTAGCGCCCAGGTTAAATCCTGTCTATTGCTGGCCGGACTCTTCGCCCAGGGGGTAACCGACGTCAGGGAACCAGCGAGCTGTCGGGATCATACCGAGAGGATGCTGGCAGGTTTTGGCTATCCGTTGCAGCGAGATATAGCAGCAGGCACCGTCAGGCTTGAAGGAGGTCATATCCTGAAAGCGACCGCAATCGACGTGCCGGCTGATATTTCATCAGCCGCTTTCTTTATCGTCGCCGCCGCCATCAGCCCCGGCTCTTCGCTGCTACTGGAACATGTCGGCGTTAATCCCACTCGCACCGGGGTCATTAATATCCTGCAGACGATGGGTGCCGATATCGAATTGCACAACGAACGCGAGATTGGCGGCGAGCCGGTGGCGGATCTGAGGGTACGTTACCGCCAATTGCGAGGAATCGAAATCCCAACACAGCAAATACCCCTTGCCATCGATGAATTTCCGGTGCTTTTCATCGCCGCGGCTTGTGCCGAAGGCGAGACCCTGTTGCGGGGAGCGGCGGAATTGCGGGTCAAGGAAAGCGATAGAATCGACGCTATGGCCGCCGGACTGACAAGCCTGGGCATCACCACGGAATCTTATGATGATGGCATTCGTATCCAGGGGGGTAATTTGGGCGGTGGCCGGGTAGACAGTCATGGCGACCATAGAATTGCTATGGCATTTACGATCGCCGCACTACGGGCGACAGACGCGATTACTATCACCGATTGTGCAAACGTCGCCACCTCCTTTCCTGGCTTCGTGGAAATGGCAAACCGGGTCGGTATCAAGGTGTCGGCGCATGTGGATTAAGGCATCATCGTGACGCGCGCCGCCGTAATCACGATCGATGGACCCTCCGCATCCGGCAAGGGCACTGTCGCTGCCCGTGTCGCCGAGGCGTTGGGCTTTTCTCTACTGGATAGCGGCGCCTTATACCGAGTACTTGGTATTGCCGCACGCAAGCAGCAGCTGAACCTCGGGAACCACCAGCAATTGGCCCAACTAGCTGCGGATTTGAAGATCGAATTCGGAAACGCTGGACCCGGCTCGGTCTGGCTGAATGGCGAGGATGTAAGCCTGGAAATAAGGACCGATGCCGCCAGTAAACTGGCCTCCGAGGTGGGGGCAATACCGGCAGCCAGGGAGGCGCTACTGCAACGCCAGCTGGAGTTCAGGCAGCCGCCGGGCTTGGTTGCCGATGGCCGTGATATGGGGACTATCGTGTTTCCCAATGCAGAGTTAAAAATATTTCTCACCGCCAGCCCCGAAGAAAGAGCTCAAAGACGATATAAGCAGTTGATAGCTAAGGGTATTGGTGCTATTCTGCCCGACCTTTTGCGGGAGCTAAAGTCTCGGGATGAGCGTGACAGCCAACGGGCTGTTTCACCACTCAGGCCGGCTGCAGATGCCACCATACTCGATACCACCAGGCTAACGATCGATGAAGTTGTAACAAGAGTACTGGTACTAGCAGCCGCCAGCATGGGCGATGGGACGCCGTAGCAGAAATAAATAGAAAAGAAACCGCAAGATAAACCGTTTTCAGTTTGTAGCACCAGCATTGGCAAGCTGAAAATTATTACTAATAACCCCGCGCAAACTGGAACGTGGTGTAGTTATAGAATGCATTGATATAATTCTGTAACTTATTGAATAAATTGGACTAAATAATGACTGAGAGTTTTGCTGAACTATTTGAACAGAGCTTAATTGAAATCGATATGACCCCCGGCGCCATCGTGACTGCCACCGTGATCGATATAGACAGTGACTGGGTAACAGTCCATGCCGGCCTTAAATCTGAAGGTGTAATTCCCCGCAATCAGTTCTTCGATGAACAGGGTAAATTTACCCTGGAAATAGGCGATGTAGTAAAAGTTGCACTGGAGACCGTCGAAGACGGATTTGGTGAAACCCGCCTGTCCAGGGAGAAAGCAAAACGTGCCGAATCCTGGATGGAACTGGAAGCGGCTTATGAGAAGAACGATATCGTTACCGGCGTAATCAACGGCAAGGTAAAAGGTGGTTTCACCGTCGACCTGAACAATATTAGGGCATTCCTGCCAGGTTCGCTGGTAGACGTGCGCCCGGTGCGGGATACGCTGCACCTCGAAGGCCAGCAGCTGGAATTTCGCTTGATCAAACTGGATCAGAAGCGCAACAACGTGGTGGTTTCCCGGCGTGCGGTACTGGAGTCTGTGAGCACGGAAGAGCGCGATGCGCTGTTGGAGAAACTGCAGGAAGGCATGTCGATCAAAGGTATAGTCAAGAATTTGACGGATTACGGTGCCTTCGTTGATCTTGGTGGTATCGATGGTTTGCTCCATATCACCGATATGTCCTGGAAACGGATCAAGCACCCCAGTGAAATTGTCAATGTTGGCGATGAAATTGACGTCAAAGTGCTCAAGTATGATCGCGATCGCAATCGCGTTTCCCTCGGCCTCAAGCAATTGGGTGAAGATCCCTGGGTGGCAATCAAAGGTCGTTATCCTGAAAAAACCCGGGTCAAAGCCATCGTTACCAACCTCACCGATTATGGTTGTTTTGCGGAGTTGGAAGAAGGTGTGGAAGGTTTGGTCCACGTCTCAGAAATGGACTGGACCAACAAGAATATCCACCCATCCAAGGTAGTTCAACTCGGCGATGAAATTGAAGTGATGATTTTGGACATCGATGAAGAGCGGCGCCGCATCTCCCTCGGTATCAAGCAGTGCTTCCAGAATCCCTGGGACGGTTTCGCCGAAAATTTCAAGAAGGGCGATAAGATTTCCGGCGTTATCAAGTCGCTCACCGATTTCGGCATCTTCCTTGGTCTGGAAGGCAACATTGATGGTCTGGTGCATTTGTCTGATATCTCCTGGGACGAAGCCGGCGAAGATGCGGTGCGGGAATACAAGAAAGGCGATGAGATCGAGACCGTAATCCTGTCTATCGATCCCGAGCGAGAGCGTATATCGCTGGGGGTTAAACAGTTGGCGAATGACCCTTTCATGAATTACATTGCCGGCTTTGAGAAGGGCAGTATCGTCACCGGGTCTGTCACTGCGGTTGATGCCAAGTTTGCGACGATTACCTTGGCCGAAGGCGTGGACGGCGTGCTTAGAGCTTCCGAAATCAGCCGCGATAAAGTCGAAGATGCCAGAAGTGTTCTACAAGAAGGTGCGGAGATTGAAGTTAAAATTGTAAGCGTTGATCGCAAGAATCGTGTCTTGAGCCTGTCGGTTAAGGCTATCGAATTTGATGACGAGAGAACTGCAATCCATGACCATAAGAAACAGGATGCCGCTGAAGTATCACACGGTACCATCGGTGACCTCATCAAAGCTGAAATGGATAAAAGCTAGTTGAAATTATTCATGGCGTTAGTTTGTGATAGGCTTGGAAACTTGATTGGAATGTACTAGCACAGGGGATAACTATGACCAAGTCAGAACTTATCGATCGCATCGCAGCGAAACAAACCCAACTATCGTCGAAAGATGTGGAATTGGCAGTTAAAGCGGTCCTCGAATACATGTCCTCGGTGCTTTCTGAAGGCGGCAGGATTGAAATTCGGGGATTCGGCAGTTTTTCACTGCATTATCGTGTCCCCCGGATTGGTCGAAATCCCAAGACTGGCACACCAGTGGCACTGAGTGGCAAGTATGTGCCGCACTTCAAACCTGGAAAAGAGCTACGGGACCGAGTCAACCAGAGTATGTTGGCCGAAACCCAATTTTAGGAAGCCTCTAAACTGTCTGCGGCTACAGAACGGCATAGCCAGGTGCGTATGCCGTTTTTCCTTTCCAGCACCCGAGAGTTGGAATACGCTAAAACTAATCAACTGGCCTGGGTAAAGAATCGATGCGCAAGATTGCCCATCTGCTTTCCGGATTTTTCCTGATACTGGTATTCGTTGCCAGCATTACATTTTCATTTTTTAATTCAACACCCATCATAATAACGTTTGGAAACTGGGCCTTTCCCGCACAACCGGTGTCAGTCTGGATAATAGGCGCCTTCGTAAGCGGCGGCCTAATCGGTTTGTTGCTGGGGATGGGGTTCCTGCGCACCATGAAATCAAAATCAGAGATTCGCCGGTTGACCCGGCAACTAGCGGATGCGAAGCAGGAAGTCAGTCAACTGCGGACGATGAGCCTGAAGGATCAGTGAGTGATGGATAACATCGCTATATATGCATTGTTGCTACTGGCAATCATAGCCGGATGGGTGCTGGGGCATTTTGCTTCCGCTCCCGGGCGCCTGAAAACGAGGAGTAGTAACGATATCTTCGCGGACTATTTTGTGGGCTTGAATTACCTGCTGAATGATGAGCCTGACGAAGCCATCGACACTTTCATCAAGGCGTTGGAGATCAACAGCGAAACTATCGAAACTCACCTCGCCCTTGGCGCCCTGCTACGTCGTCGGGGCAAGGTGGACAAGGCCATACAAGTACATCAGGCCTTGTTGGCGAGACCCGGCCTGGATCATCAGTTTTCCGAATCTACCCGCCTACAACTGGCGATCGACTACATCTCCGCGGGTTTGCTCGATCGCGCGGAGCGCTTGTTGAACGATGTACTGGATGAAGGCGGAGATGGCAAGTGGGACGCACTCAAACATCTCCTGACCATATACCAAACTGAGAAAGACTGGGCCAAGGCTATTCAGTGTTCCTCCGCGCTGTTAAACAATTCGAGTTTTAGGAAAGACGATGAGTTGCGCGCGGCAGCAGCACATTATTGCTGCGAATTAGCGGATGAATGGCTGCGGGAAAATCAGCAGAAGAAGGCCAGGGAACAAATAAAAAAGGCTTTTGCTTTCGATCGCAAAAATGTACGGGCTTCACTGTTGCTGGCGAAGATTGAACAGAGTGCAGGAAATTACAAGGCTGCGATCAAGGAATTAACCAGGATTCAAAACAACAACCCGGAGTTCATTAGCAAGTTGCTGGGACCATTAGCCGAGTGTTATGAACAACTGCAGAAGATGCCCGAGTATGAAAACTTACTGACGAATATTTTGCCAGATGAACCAAATGTCAGCGTTGTACTTGCCCTCTCCGATTTGGTGACTCGGCGTTCCGGCGAAGAAGCGGCAATCGAGTTTCTCAACGATTACCTCACCAAAAAACCCTCGTTGACTGGACTGGTTGAGTTGTTGCGTATGCAGATTAAAAAGACCAACCCCGAGGTCAAGAGCAATCTGAACTTATTACAACAGATGATTGATAAGCTGTTGCGTAGAAAATCTACTTATCAATGTCATCATTGTGGTTACGAAACTAAAAATTTGTATTGGATGTGCCCGAGCTGCCAGAAATGGGACAAGATCAAGCCGATACCGGAATCGGGTAGTTCCTTATACCCCCCCTAGGCAGTAATTTCGAGGACAGGGCACGGTGGTGGTGAAATTAGGAGAAAAATGTGGAAAAACGGATTATCGTCGCATTGGATTTTGACCGGGCAGAGCGGGCGCTTAAGTTACTGGAAAGTATCGATCCCGCACTGTGTCGGGTAAAAATCGGCAAGGAATTGTTTACCGCCTGCGGGCCGAGCCTAGTCAAGGATGTTTGTGCCCTGGGCTTCGATGTTTTTCTGGATCTGAAATTCCATGATATTCCGAATACGGTGGCCGCGGCTGTGCGGGTCGCGGCCAATATGGGTGTGTGGATGCTAAACGTGCATGCATCTGGTGGCCTGGTAATGATGGATCAGGCCAGGCAGGCGCTGGATAGTTTTGGCAGTGACAGGCCGTTGTTGGTTGGGGTCACCGTCTTGACCAGTATGACCAAGCCCGATCTTGAGCGAATCGGGGTGCAGGCAAATCCGGAAGAACAGGTGAGCAAACTGGCATTTCTGAGTAGGGATGCCGGCCTCGATGGAGTCGTATGCTCGGCGGCGGAAACCCGCCTGCTACGGGCACAGTTGCCCGATGAATTTTGCCTGGTCACCCCCGGCATCCGCCGTGCAGAGGATGCCGGCGGCGATCAGAAGCGGGTTGCCGGACCCGCCGAAGCGATTCGCAACGGTAGCAGCTACCTGGTGATCGGCCGTCCCATAACCCGTGCAGAGTCACCCGAGAACGCCCTCAAAGAATTCAATTCGGCGATAGCTAGCCATAGCTGATTTGCCATACTAGACTCAATTGAGCAGCAGTAAAGCTGCCCCCTCAATTAGCTGATAAGGAAATCATCATGACCAGACTAAATTGGTTCAAAGCAGCATTTGCTGCGTTTATTTTAACAATAGCTCCCCTGTCGTCTCTGGCTGCTGAGGCAGTAGAAAACACCAGCGAACAGGTGATTCAACTCGACATCAATGTGGCGGACGCCGTTACCATAGCGGCAGCGCTGAACGGTGTTGGACTCGTGAAGGCACGGGAAATCATTGCCTATAGAGAAATGTTTGGCAAATTTCGCTCTATTGATGAACTGATCGACGTCCAGGGTATCGGCTCTGGAACCATCGAAAAGAATCGCCACCTCATTCTAATCGTGATTGACTAAACAGTGCATGAAGGCACTTCTACAATCGCGTGAAAGTGCCTGATTTTAATAGTAAAAGTAACTGAACTCTGGATATAATAGACGACTTCATTGTCGCTATCTGAATGCCTCCTGGAGGTCAATTCTGTTACTAATGAGTGGAATATTTCTGGCTGCGGCGCTGTTGACAGGTCTGCTCAGGACCCTTGCTCCGCGACTGCGACTGTTGGACACCCCGGTATCCAGAAGTGCCCATTCCAGGCCCACCCCAAGCGGCGGCGGCATTTCTATCGCGTTCCTGTTTCTGCTGGTTGTCGGCTATTATTTCAGTGTGGGTCTTATCCCCCTGGGAGAATTCATGGCCTTGTGCGGCGGCGGCCTGATAGCGGTGCTGGGTTTGCTTGATGACCTCAAGCAACTGTCGTTGCGATGGCGTCTGCCCACACAATTCCTCGCCGCCGGCTGGGTGGTGTTCTGGCTCGGTGGCATACCCCCAATTGATTTTGGTCCGCTACGGCTGCAATGGCCGTGGTTGTTGAACGGGCTCGCCGTGGTAGCCCTGGTCTGGCTGCTCAACCTGTATAATTTCATGGATGGAATTGATGGCATCGCCGGTAGCGAATTGGTTTTTGTTGGCGCCGTTGCATTATTCCTCCTCTTCAGCAGTGATGATGAAGTAGCCAGCGTACTCACCGCCACGCTATTGTCGGCGGGGGCCGGATTTCTGCTATGGAACTGGCCGCCAGCAAAGATATTTATGGGTGATGTGGGTAGCGGCTTCATCGGCTTCATTTTTGGTGTTCTGGCGCTGTTGACGATGCATCACGGCAGCATGACTGTGTGGACATGGCTGTTGTTATTGGGTGTGTTCGTTGCCGATGCGACGGTGACCCTGATAAGTAGATTCTTCGCCGGAGGCAATTGGTATGAAGGTCATTCCAGTCATGCCTATCAAAAAGCAGCGAAGGAGTATAAGAGTCACACCAAAGTGACGATAACAGTGATATTGATTAATTGTCTGTGGCTGGCTCCCCTGGCCTGGTTGTCTATAAAACGACCAGAATTGGGGATTTATCTCAGCGTGGCGGGTATAGTACCTCTGGTCATCGTTGCTATTAAGCTGGAAGCAGGGAAAGTGGCCAGGCGCCGCTTCGAACAATAAAGATATTCGAACCAGTCTGTTAGTAGTGGCAGCGACGGGTTCAGGGTAATTTAGGGGAAATTATGCAGCTATATACGATTCCTTTGTCGCGCACCATAAAGCAATCACTGATGATGGTAGCTGACAGCGTCATGATCGTGGCGGCGCTAGCCCTCTCCTTCGTCTTGCTGGGTAAAGATTTTTTCTCCCAGGATCAGCGTTTTTACTTCTATCTCGCCATTGCCACGACGCTTAGCATCCTGGTCTTCGCTCGCATCGGCCTCTATCGGGCGCTGGTATTGTACATGGGGCTGCAATCAGGCTTCCTGATTCTACAAGGGGTGACGATCGCAACTTGTATGCTCGCCGTCTCCTATTTTTTCTCGCAGACGCCGCTGTCCTCCGATTTTTCGATTCTGCCGATATTCTGGATGATCGCCCTGTTATTCATCGGCGGTAGCCGATTTGTATCCAAGATATTTTTGCAAAGTCTGATCCAAAATTTTCGCCCCAAGGAACCTGTGATTATCTATGGCGCCGGTAGCTCGGGAATGCAATTGGTGGTGGCCCTGCAGAATGGTGATCAATATCTCCCGGTTGCCTTCGTGGACGATAGTCATACTATGCTGGGCAGCACAGTGCACGGCATTCGTGTTTACAGCCCGAATTCCCTATACGAATTAATAGAAAGTTTTTCGGTGCGACAGATCCTGCTGGCAATTCCTTCCGCCACCCATGCAGAACGTAAGGAAATACTGAATCGACTCGAACATTTGCCGGTGCACGTGAAAACCGTTCCTGACCTTTTCGATATGGTGTCTGGCAAAGTAGACGTCGACCAGGTACGGGATATCGATATCGAAGACTTGTTAGGGCGGGACATCGTGCCGCCCAACCCGGAATTGCTTGGTGCCTGTATTAATGGGCAGTCGGTGATGGTGACGGGTGCCGCCGGTTCCATCGGTTCGGAATTGTGCAGGCTGATCATCAATATCAATCCGCGCCGCCTGATCCTGCTCGATTCATTCGAATATGGATTGTATGAGATTGAAAATGAATTGAGAGAGAAGCTTAAAGACATCGAGAACGGAGAAAAGATCGAAATTGTGGCTTTGTTAGGCTCCGTGTGTAACCGAGTTCAGATGGAAAGCGCCATTCAGAGTTTTTCCGTAGACACCGTCTATCACGTGGCTGCGTACAAGCAGGTGCCGATGGTGGAAAAAAATATCGTAGAAGGCGTTCAAAATAACATCTTCGGTACCTTGATTTCTGCCCAAGTCGCGGAAAGGTATGAGGTAAAGAATTTTGTCTTGATATCGACCGATAAGGCAGTACGACCAACTAATTTTATGGGGGCCACCAAGCGTTTTGCAGAACAGGTGCTGCAGGCCATCGCCCGGGGCGAGTGTACTACCCGCTTCAGTATAGTGCGCTTCGGCAACGTGTTGGGCTCTTCGGGTTCGGTGGTGCCTCTGTTCCGCAAGCAGATTAGTAGCGGTGGCCCGGTGACGGTGACCCATCCGGAAGTGACGCGTTATTTCATGACGGTACAGGAAGCGGCCCAATTGGTTATTCAGGCTGGCTCGATGGCTACCGGGGGGGATGTTTTTGTACTGGATATGAACGAACCAATTCGTATCGTTGATCTGGCCAAGAAGATGGTTCACCTCATGGGCTATGACATCAAAGACGAGAATTCCTATCGCGGTGATATAGCCATCGAGTACACAGGCCTGCGGCCGGGGGAAAAACTCCACGAAGAATTGATGATAGGAGAGTCGGTGACTGGCACCGAACATCCCAAGATCGTGCGTGCCGAGGAAGAAACGCTGTCATGGGAAGCGCTACAGAAATTACTGGATCGACTGCGAAAAGCCTGCAGTAACATCGATCTACAGGAAATAAGAACCGTGCTTATCGAAGCCGTCGATGGCTTTGAGCCGAAGGAAGAAGTGAGCGATCCGCTTTGGGATATCAATAAATCGATGGAAGATATGCCAGAGAAAGAGGTCGCTAATGTCACTCCCTTGTTCAAGGAATAGGCAATAAGAAAGAGGAACCGTCACCACCTGCACTTATATTTAAAGGCCAATTTCGGGTTCTTTCCCGTGGGAAAATAGGCGTTTCTTCAGCCGTTCAATTACGAAAATTCAACCATGGCTCACTCGGCGCGGCTGACTGAGTTAATAACTACCGTTTCTTTCGGTACGTCGCCGAAACCGCCAACATTTCCTGTGGCCACCGCAGCAATCACGTCGACGATGTCCATGCCCTCGATCACCTTGCCAAAAACCGCGTAACCGAAACCGGACGGGGATTCGTTTGTATGGTTCAGAAAATCGTTATTGCTGAGGTTGATAAAAAACTGGCTGGTAGCACTATCCACGATATTGGTTCTTGCCATAGCGAGGGTGCCACGATCATTCCTGACATCGGGTTTTGCTTCATTCCTGATCGCATCATAAGGCGACTTCTGCACCATGTCCGGACTAAAACCACCACCCTGGATCATAAACCCGGAAATGACTCGATGGAAAATCAACCCATCATAGTAGTTGTTGTCTGTGTAGCGTAAAAAATTCTCGACAGATATTGGCGCCTTGTCTGCCCAAAGCTCGATCTTGATGGTGCCCTTGTTAGTTTCCATTACCACCACAGGATTGTCCTGTGCTGCCACATTAGCCGCGAACGCCATCAACAACGTAATAATCAAAGATCGCATGGATTAAATCTCCTTAAGCTGGTTACGAAAAAATGAAGGAAATGGCTGCCCAACCTGGACTCGAACCAGGAACCAAGTGATTAACAGTTATTTATTTGACCGGTTTTCAACCTCTCTATTTTCAATC
>PCCP01000073.1 GCA_002731775.1 Gammaproteobacteria bacterium | reverse complement strand
TTCCAGTGGGCCATCCCTGGCCCTCCCGCGTTCCCATCCCTGGACGCTAGTCACGATAAAACAACATCCCTCCCCAAGCCTCTGTCAAGTTCAGTGTTTTGTTCGAAGGCCCTTCTTTCTTGTTTTTTGGGTCAAACTGGGCCGAATTTGAAATATTCCTTGGCTGGACTTTACTCGGGGGCTTGGAATTTTAGATAATGGGTGGTTTCGCCTTCTGCTTTGAGTTTGTCATGGATCATATCGTTGTACGGGGTGCGCGCACTCATAATCTTAAGAATATTAATATTTCGATCCCCCGTGACAAACTGGTAGTTATTACAGGGCTTTCTGGTTCTGGAAAATCTTCATTGGCGTTTGATACGCTTTATGCCGAAGGCCAGCGTCGTTATGTGGAATCTCTGTCCACCTATGCACGGCAGTTTCTCTCTATTATGGAGAAGCCGGATATTGATCACATCGAGGGACTGTCGCCGGCGATTTCTATTGAGCAGAAATCCACTTCTCATAATCCTCGCTCCACCGTGGGCACGATCACGGAAATCTATGATTATTTACGGCTGATGTTCGCACGAGTGGGCGAGCCCCATTGCCCGGACCACAACATCAAGCTTGAAGCTCAGACCGTGAGCCAGATGGTGGACAAGGCAATGTCGCTGCCGGCGGATACGCGCATTATGGTGCTGGCGCCAATTATTCGGGCACGCAAGGGCGAGCACTTGCATGTGTTTAGTGAATTGCGAGGTGGTGGCTTTATCCGGGCCCGGGTTGATGGCCTGGTTTGTGAACTTGACTATCCGCCGGATCTGGTGAAAAACAAGAAACATTCTATTGATGTGGTAATAGATCGACTGAAGATTAAGCCTGGTCTGGAGCAGCGTCTAGCGGAGAGTTTTGAGACTGCGCTTCAGTTGGCGGATGGGCTGGCGGTGGTCAGCGTGGTGCAAGAGCGGAAAAAAAGCAAAGACATCGTGTTTTCATCGCTGTTCGCCTGTCCCACATGCGGACACAGCATCTCCGAACTGGAACCCCGGCTGTTTTCATTCAATAACCCCGCAGGCGCCTGTTCCGTTTGTGATGGTCTCGGGGTAAAGCAATTTTTCGACGAGCAGCGCATCATCGTGGATGAATCCCTGGCCTTGTCCGAGGGCGCCATTCGTGGCTGGGATCGGCGTAATATCTATTATTTTCAGATGCTGACTTCACTCGCTGCCCACTACGGCTTCAAGGTCGAGATGCCGTTTAACAAGTTGCCCCGGAAATACCAGAACCTGGTGTTGCGGGGCAGCGGCAAGGAAGTGATCGATTTCCATTATGTTAATGATCGTGGCGACACGGTGACCCGGAGTTATCCTTTCGAAGGCATCTTGCCGAACATGGAGCGACGCTTTCGGGAAACTGAATCCAGTCATGTGCGGGAAGACCTGTCCAAGTATCTCAGTACGCAACCCTGCCCGGACTGTGGCGGCGCCCGCCTCAGGCGCGATGCCCGTCATGTGCTGATCAAGGGCCTGAATCTGCCGAGCATCACGGCGATGACCGTCGCCGAATCGGCAGACTATTTCGACAGGCTCAAACTCAGCGGCAAGCGCGCCAAGATCGCGGAAAAGATATTAAAAGAACTACAGAGCAGGCTGAAGTTTCTGGTGGATGTAGGGCTGAATTACCTGACGCTGAGTCGTAGTGCCGATACGCTGTCCGGCGGCGAGGCTCAGCGCATTCGGCTCGCCAGCCAGATCGGTGCTGGTCTGGTTGGGGTGATGTATATTCTTGACGAGCCCTCCATCGGACTCCACCAGAGGGACAATAAGCGCCTGCTCACCACCCTCTCCCATCTGCGGGATCTCGGCAACACCGTTATCGTGGTGGAACACGACGAAGAAGCAATTCGCAGCGCCGATCATATTATCGATATTGGACCCGGCGCAGGCGTGCATGGCGGTGAAATTGTCGCCCAGGGTTCGATCGATGACATTACCGGTGCCAAGGCTTCACTCACCGGGAAGTACCTGGCGGGCTCGGAGAGTATTGCGATTCCTCTCTCTCGCGTTAGCTACGACGACAGCAAGGTCATAAAATTAAAAGGCGCCAGCGGTAACAACTTGCAGAACCTTGACCTCAGCATCCCCCTTGGCCTGTTCACTTGCGTAACCGGTGTTTCCGGATCTGGTAAATCGACTCTCATCAACCAGACTCTCTACCCGATTACCGCGACCAGGCTCAACGGCGCCACCACCCTGACGCCGGCAGCCTTCGATAGTTTCGAGGGCATGGAGTTACTGGACAAGGTCGTCGATATCGACCAAAGCCCAATTGGACGTACGCCGCGCTCGAATCCAGCGACTTATACGGGCATTTTTACGCCTGTGCGCGAGCTTTTCGCCGGCACCGTGGAGGCCCGCACCCGGGGCTACAAACCGGGGCGTTTCAGTTTTAACGTCAAGGGCGGCCGCTGCGAAGCCTGCCAGGGCGATGGTGTAGTTAAGGTGGAAATGCATTTTCTGCCCGATGTCTACGTGACCTGTGATGTCTGCCGCAGCAAACGTTATAACCGGGAAACCCTGGAAGTGAAATATAAGGGCAAGAATATTTACGAAGTGCTGGATATGACTATAGAGGATGCTCGCGAATTTTTCGATCCGGTGCCGGCGATCGCCCGTAAACTGCAGACCTTGATGGACGTGGGGCTGTCCTATGTGCGTCTTGGTCAAGCTGCAACCACGCTGTCCGGTGGCGAGGCGCAACGGGTGAAACTGTCCCGGGAATTGTCCAAGCGCGATACTGGCAAGACCCTGTATATTCTCGATGAACCAACCACTGGCCTGCACTTTCATGACATCAAGCAACTGCTCGCTGTGCTGCACCACTTGCGTGACCATGGCAATACCATCGTCATCATCGAGCACAACCTGGATGTCATCAAGACCGCCGACTGGATCGTGGACCTTGGACCGGAGGGGGGTGGTGGTGGTGGCAAGATTATTGCCGAGGGCACCCCGGAACAAGTTGCGAAGATAAAGACTTCCCACACCGGCAGGTATATTAAACGGGTATTAAGGCAGCGCTGAATAGTGCAGTAATGCCCTAAGCTGATCGCGATTCAACACCCAGGGACCGGCGAGCTCGCGACGCACTGATCGAAGGCGACGGTCTATTCAGACACTACCGCATCCATGTCTTTTTAGTTCTGTGAGGCAACAAAGGGCAACACCTTAAAGACTGGGAAGTCCATAGCCGCGGCATCGCCTGGGTTCTGTGCCAGCTGGCTTTGCAGGTAGGAATCGAAGAAATTCCAGTAGGCGAGACCATCGTCGGACTGGGCTTCGAGTAGATAGAAGATTAGATTGGCCAGGCGATTATCCAGTGCGACATGGTAATCCCCAGCGTTGAATTGTTGACTAGCCGGTCGGTATTGTCCCTGCAACAGGGTATTGCGATGCAGGTTTTGCACGAAGGCTTGGGTTTCGATCCCGGTGATGCCAAAAACCTCTCCTTCGAAGCGGGTATCCTGCTCCAGGATGGTGACGTCGATACCGTGTTCTGTCAGCGTCTCCGCCACCTCGCTTAGCTCGGCTGGAAACACGTACGCAATGGGTACTGTGGCCCACTTTGTGGTTTCGAAGCGATTGTAGTTGTGCACCCCTGGGATGGTCACGATTTCCGAACTCCTGGCAAACTCGGTGTCGCCGGTGGCAGTCGTGTAGGGAATGTACTTGTAACTTAACAGCTCCAGTGGTTCATCCAGAGCCACCATCTCGAACTGTATGCCATTTTCGATGGCAGCAGTTGACTGTGATGATCGACTCACCGTGCGCGCGTCCGCTGCGGCGTTGATGCGTTGAATCTCGCGCCCGTGCAGGTTGGTGTATTCCAGAATTTCCTCAACAAATACGTTTGCCGCATGCACACGTTTGTAGAAACGATCGTGGGCAAAGGTCTCGGCCAGAATCGCCATGCGATTACGCAGGCCCATGTTATTTGTCAGGTAACGAGGCGCATGATGATAGGTGCGCAGCTCAGTGGGCGGCCAATCGCGATAATCGAAGCTGCCGTACCAGCCAAAATTCAGGTCAAACTTTTCTTTAACCGACGCCGCGATAGCAGGCAACATGACATCTGCCGTATACGCCGAGGTCGCCCCGTCACCGGCGGTATGATAGGACGGCGCATAGGTCAGGGAATAACCATGCCAGGTGCCATTGGTAGTGTGCAGATCGACCAGCAAAGCCGGATCCCAGCGCTGTATCACATTCAGGTACAGGGCTCGAGTCTCCGGTGTTTCCACCGCCATGCCGTCTCGATTAAGATCATAGCCATGGGCCAGGCGCTCACCTGCCAAGAGGGGGCTCATTTCCTGGGACGGTCTTGAAGTGGATGACATATTGTCGTTGCCATCGGCATTATAGATTGGCGCAAACACCAGAATCTGGTCGTTCAACAGATGTTGCTTGTCACCAAAAAGAATATCTCTCATGGCAATGAGCGAGGCTTCCTTCCCCTCCACCTCGCCACCATGAATATTGCCCTGAATGTAAATCACCGGCTTGCCGGATGCTCGCGCCTGTGCCGGCGTGACAATCGGCGGCCTGGCCAGAACCAACAGTGGAACATCCTTGCCATCTTCGGTAAGCAGTAAGGTCTCCCTGTGGATTAAATCTGAACTCTGCCCCAGGGCATCCACAACCGCTACCACTTCGGCGAAGGTCGAAGTGCGGTCATAATTCGTGCGTTCCGGAATTGTCATCATTGCCTCCGGAAAAGATAGCGGTTCTTCCGCTCCGTATGACGGCGGTAGCAAGGCTAGAACGAGAGAAATTATCGACACTGCTTTCATAATTTAACTCCACAACGGGTGACCATTAACGGCTACCTATCGGATCTATCAGTTGCCGACAAAGTAAACCCAGAGACTGAGGGTAGCAGATCGGCGTCAGGGGGCTGCCAGCCGCAGAATTATTGCAAATTAAAAGCTTGCGCTACGAAGCTTTCCAAATATTGTAACAGTGTGTGACTTTTTGCATGAAGATGTTCCGAAGGCTTGCGCTACGTGGTTATGGGCCACAGCTTCTATCCCAGATCGGTTGCTTTTCAGGTCGAATAATAATAGCCTCTACGGTGGCTGTATACGTGTGAAAACCGCATGCAATCGTAACGATCTGTATGCATCCCCAAAACAAAAACGGAGCTACGTCAGTGAACCCCAAAACTACCCGCAGACGTTTTATCAAGGGGGTAATTTTCTCCGGCGCCGCTGCTACCACCGGCACTGGAATTTACCTGGCCGCAAATGCCCAATCCGGCCAATCTGCCGCCGAACGCTTGATAACTCTTAACATCAACGGTCGCAGCAGACCCGTAGATGTACTCCCGCAGGAGACTCTCGCCTACACCCTTCGCTACAAGCTCGATTTAACCGGAACCAAGATCGGTTGTAATCGTGGTGAATGTGGTGCCTGCACCGTGTTGATCGATGGTGTGCCTAATTATTCCTGCTCGGTGCTCACCCACAATGTCAAAGACAAGGCTGTAATCTCCATCGAAGGAGTGAAGGCTGCGAATGGCACACTGCATGCGGTACAACAAGCTTTTGTAGCCGAGAATGCACCCCAATGCGGTTTTTGTACGCCTGGTCAGGTAATGTCAGCGGTAGCACTGTTGAATAGCAACCCCAGACCGAGCCGGGATGAGGCACGCAGGGCCCTGTCTGGCAATCTTTGTCGCTGCGGCGCTTATGAACATTATATCAATGGCGTGATGCGCGCCTCGGGACAATTAGCATGACTACTCATATAGGTGTCGACTTCATCCCGCCAGATGTACCCGGAAAGGTCACTGGTGAAATCAAGTATGCCGAAGACTATAAACGAGAAGGTATGGTTTTCGCCCGCTTACTGACCAGCCCCATGCCTAGTGGCCGGGTTATCAACATCGATGCAAGCGAAGCGCTGCGAATGGATGGCGTAGTCGGTGTTTTCACCGCCGATGATCTGCCTCCAACCGCGCCTCCAGGTAATCCTTCACTGGCATCCAATTACGTTACCTATGTGGGCCAGCCAATTTTGGCGGTTGCTGCGGTTACTGAGGAAATCGCCGAGTCGGCGATCGACAGGATAAAGATCGACTTCGAACGCCGGGATTTTGTGGTAGATCCGCTGGAGAGTCTGACTCCCGGTGGCAGCAACGCCTACCCCGAAGGCAACGTGTTGGTTCGAACCCGAGAGGAGGGTCCGGAAGGCACACCCATCATTGGCGCCGAGATCAAGGACATCAAATGGCCACAGTCAGCGATCGATGCGATTCGCGCTGGTAAGGAACCCGTCGGCGGTGAATTCACCACCGAATGGAATTTCGGCGATCTCGAGGCGGGCTTTGCCGAAGCCGTGGCTATCATCGAAGAGTCCTTCGTTACCATCGGCTACCCGCACCACTCGTTGGAAGCCAGAACTGCCATGGCCTACTGGGAAAATGGTAAATGCTATTTCCACGGGTCCTCCCAGAGCCAGAGCGCCAACAACAATGGCCTGGCGCGGATGATGAATATCGATCCGGCAGACTTGATATTCATCAACGAGGCAACTGGCGGCGGTTTCGGATCCAAGATTGGGCCCTATCCGGTGATGGCTATATCCGGCAATTTCTCCCGCGTATTAAATCGTCCGGTTCAGCTTCGCATCACCCGTGAGCAGGAGTTTTATATCGGTTCCGCCCGCTCCGGCATCCAAGGCTGGATCAAGATCGGCGTCAAGGCGGACGGCAAGATCTCGGCAGTTGACCTGGCAATTGTCAACGATGGCGGTGCCACTGGCGGCGGCAGCGGAAACTCCTCGGCGCAACATGTCACCGTGGCCTATCAGCCTGGCGCCATGCGTTACCGCGGCATTTCGGTTTATACCAATACCACACCAAGGGGCGCCCAGCGCGGACCAGGTCAGAATGAAATGGCTACCGTGTTAGCGCCGATGACTGACAAGGCAGCTAGAGCGGTTAATATGGACCGCATTGCATTCCGCCGCGTCAATGTCATCGACAGCGATGGTCGCCAGGGTGGCGGTCAGGGTCCGGTTACTAGCGCCTTCGTACGCGAAGCACTGGATCAGGGTCGACGTCTGTTTGGCTGGGACGACAAGATCAGCCAGCCCAGGAAAAATGGTAGTAAGGTACGTGGTATTGGCGTTGGCATTGGCTATCACGGCGCCGGTGGTCGCGGGTATGACGGCCTGGTGAGAATCGGCACCGACGGCAAACTCTACATCCATAGTGGTGTGGGCAACCTGGGTACCTATTCCTATGCCGGCACCTGCCGAGCGGCTGCAGAAGCACTGCAGATACGCTGGGACAGATGCGAGATTCTCAGCGGCAGAACCGACCGTCACCTGCCCCATAGCTCTGGCCAGGGTGGTTCCAATACCATCTTCACCCACACGCGAACGAACTGGGTGGCGGCGCAGGACGCCATCACCAAGCTCAAGGAAATTGCAGCGAATGATCTCGGCGGCGACGCGGATGATTACGAAATCGGCGATGAGAGAGTTTTCCTCAGCACCGATTCGAGCCAGGGATTGACCTATGCACATGCCGCCAGCCGCGCCATCGAATTGGGTGGCAAGTACAGCGGCCTCGAGTATCCGGATGACATCAATCCTATTACCCAGCGCGCGGTGCAGGGCCTGGCCGGTACCGGTCTGATCGGTGTCGCCAAGGACACGATTCCAGGCCAGGGTCAACCGCCCGGTATTCAAGTCGGCTTCTGTGAAATCGAAATGGATACGGACACCGGCAAGTACGAGATACTGGACTATGCGATGGTAGCTGACTGTGGCACCGTGGTGCACCCGAAAAACTTCGACAACGCCATGCGTGGAGGAGCAGTCTGGGGTGTAGGATTAGCAAGTCTGGAAAGACATGTCTACGATCCGCAAAATGGATTGCCGGCCAATACCGGCCTCTACCAGAGCAAACCGCCGACAAATATGGATGTCAATATTGACACCAAGATGGCGGCAACAAATATCCCCGATCCTCAGAATCCTACCGGAGGACGAGGCATCGGCGAACCCACCCAGGGCGCTTCAGCAGCAGCCCTGGCCAGCGCCATATCTGATGCACTGGATGGTCACCTGTTTAACACAGTGCCCACCACCACGGATATGATCATCGATCACTTGGCCGGCAACGAATACAGCACCAAGTCCCTTAAAACCAATACTTTCTGAGGTTACTATGCCATCACATGACGTAATGCCAAATATGGAACTGTACCAACCGGTACAAGTTGAAGACGCGCTTGCGATTGCTGACCGACTCGCAGAGAGAGGCTGGCTGGTCGGCGGTGGACAGGACACCTACGGTTGGCTCAAGGACCGGGCGAAAACTGCCGATGCCTTGATCGACCTGAGTGCAATCGAGTCGCTGCGCGGTGTTCGTGAAACTGCTGACGGCATCGAAATCGGTGCCCTGACGACGATAACGGAAGTGGCTACCAACCCGCTGATCCAGCTGAGCTATTCCCTGTTAGCTGATGCTGCCGGGGTTGTCGCCAGCCCGCAAATTCGTAACATTGGCACTCTGGGCGGCAATGTATCCCAGGATGTGCGCTGTTGGTACTACCGGCGCGGACTGTCCTGCTATCGTGCCGGTGGCAACCTCTGTTACGCCGACACGCCCCAGGGCATGAACCGCGAACATGCTTTATTCGATACCAGCCGCTGCGTCGCAGCCAGTGCATCGGATACCGCACCGGCATTGGTGGCCCTGGATGCCTCCATGGTTATCCGCAGTCTTAATGGTGAGAGAGTTGTGGCGGCAGAGGACTACTTTGTCGGGCCAGCAATCGACATCCTGCACACCACGGTACTGCGCCCTGGTGAAATTCTCACTGCAGTAAGAATTCCATCAAGCTGGGCTAACGCTTCTTTCTATTTTGAGAAAGTAGCCGATCGCAATGTCTGGGATTTTTCCCTGGTTAGTATCGCGGCAGCCTTCAAGGTCAGCGGCGGCACCATAGAGGATTCTCGAATAGTTTGCGGTGCAGTTCAAACCACACCCCGGCGCGTAACCGGTGCTGAAAATGCGATCAGGGGTCAGGCCAGGAATGCTGCTACCGCTGAATCCGCTGCAGCGGTCGCAACTATCGGCGCACGCGCGTTGGCACACAACGGCTTTAAAATTCCGTTGATGCAAAACCTGGTGAAGAGAGCCGTCAGCGCGTAAAGAGCCTTCAGCGCATGAAGGAGCGCTGGCACTTAAGGAAGCTTCAGCGTAGAAACCGTTAAGTCCGACAGAAAGGGGGTGGTGAAATTAATATTTCACCACCCCCTTTTTCATGCCTGCTTACTTCGGCTCGCGTCTTGTCCTTATTAGCTGTTTCAGATCAGCCTTGTTACTAAAATACGTAGTTTCCAATTACCTAAGACGCGCCGATAATAATAGTCAAGACGAATATGCGACTCACTATAGGGATCAATTGCACGTCATGCGGCGGCTGCTCAATATGCATTCACTGTGCCTCCAAGTTAAACAAACTCCCGGGAAGCATACCCAAGCATGAATCCCCAGATTTTGATTCAGGTCGTGAAGTCAAGTTTTTGGAGCTGATTCACGCAGCGATGATGAATGGCCTGTTATCGCTAACCTGAGCGCGCCATCATTCAATTTGATCCAGATGACGACAGCTTATCTCATAAACCGCATCGAAC